>DATFXZ010000706.1:0-4519 GCA_035315305.1 Terriglobia bacterium
GAACTGAGGAAGAACAGCGGCCCGGAATCGTCGTTTCTCATCGACGCGCATCTGCTCGTGCTGCAGGACCGGTTGTTCGTCGATCGGATTATCGAAAAGGTCGAAACCGATTGCATCAACTCGGAGTGGGCGATACAGCAGGTGAGCGACGAACTTTTCCAGGCGTACGACCGCTTGAACGACGAATACCTGCGTGAACGTCGTGGCGATCTGGACGACATTGTCCGGCGGTTGCTCCACAACCTTCAATCGAAGCCGCTGCCCTCGTTCAAAAAACTTCCATACGACGCGATTCTCGTTGGAAAGCTTGTCCCGCCATCGACGTTATTCGAGCTGCGTTCTCAACGAATCGTGGGTCTCGCGACCGAAACCGGCAGCCCGTTGTCTCATACGGCGATTATGGCGCGGTCGCTGGAGATTCCCGCGATTGTGGGCGCTTCCGAATTGGCGGAAGTCGCTTCAGGGGATGTGCTCATCGTTGACGGCGAACGCGGCATTGTGATCTGGTCGCCTTCCGATGAAACCGTCGCGCAGTACAAGAACCGTGATCGCGATGGTAAGAAGCTGAAGAAGAAGCCCGCCACTTCAGTTTCCGCGCCTTCTATAACTGAAGATTCGGTACAGATTTCACTCGGCGCAAACATCAACTTCAGCGAGGAGGTCCGCGCGGCGGCCGCGCAAGGATGTGAATTCATCGGCCTGTACAGAACTGAATTCGACTTCTTCCGCGAAGGCAAACAGCCTGACGAAGAGTCACTGGTCGCCGACTACTCTCTTGTACTGAAGTCGGCGAAGGGTTCGCCTGTAACATTCCGTACGATCGATGTCGGTATCGATCAAAAGAGCTGGGATGGCGTGAATATGAACCTCGGGGTGCGCGGCCTCAGGTTTTGTCTCGAGAATACAGATATTTTCAAGAAACAACTGCGTAGCCTCTACCGCGCTTCGGTGCATGGACCGACACGCATTCTTCTTCCTTTCGTTTCGTCCGTGGATGATCTGGATGCGGCACATGCAGTCATCGAAGAGGCTCGGCGTGAGTTGCAAGCCCGCCGGCACCGTTACGATCCGAACGTTCCCATCGGCGTGATGATTGAAACGCCCGCCGCAGCGCAGACATGCGATCTGATGGCCTCGCTTGTGGATTTCTTCTGTCTGGGCACGAATGATTTGATTCAATACTACCTCGTCGTTGATCGCTCCGATCAATCAGTCGTTCATCTCTATAATCCCTTTCATCCGGCAATACTCCGTTGTCTGCAGCAGGTATACACTTTGCTGCGGCCGACGGGAAAACCTGTCACGGTATGCGGGGAGATGGCCGCCGATCCGCCGTCGGCCGCAGTTCTGCTTGGACTTGGATTCACGTCGCTTTCAGTGAGCCTCGCCGCATATTCGAGAATCAAGCGCATGATCCGTTCTGTCTCGATGTCTCAATTGAAGGATCTTGCTGGCGAGATAATGAAGATGCACAAACCCAAAGAAGTCGAAGAGATGGTGCGCGCAGCGGTCTACAGGACATGAGCCACAAAAAGGCACCAAACGGTACAACACCTCTACGTCAATCTTCTGCTTCTTTGTGGCCATATGTTCGGCCGTACGGCTGGGCGCTTGCGATTTCATTGATCCTGGTTGCAGTGGTGGGTTTGCTCGAAGCCGTCACGCCATTTCTTATTGGCCTGATCTTCGACACCGTGCTCCGGGCCTCGGCTGCGCCCACGCTGGCGATTCCCTGGATCAACGTTCAGTACAACTTTTCCAGTTGGGATGGCAGCATTTTTCTTGGTCTGCTCATTGCCGTCACTGTAATCAAGGCGCTTGCCGAGTACGGTTCGGTCAATACGATTGCGTACCTGGGACAAGGCGTCGTGCGGGATTTGCGGAATGACGTGTTCGACAAGATCGTGTTTCAACCTCTTGGTTTTTTTCATTTCAATCCCACGGGCGAATTGATATCTCGCGTCTCCGCCGACGTGGATCGCATTCAGACGGCTGCCTCGGAAACCGCTGCCGAGTTTCTGAAGCAGACCGCGATTCTGATTTTTCTGTTGATCGCGATATTTGTGATCGATTGGAAACTGGCGGCAATGTCGCTGATCCTTGTGCCATTTGTTTTCTACCCTTCTTTGTGGTTTGGAAAGCGGCTCCGACTGTTGAGCAAAGCGAATCAGGAAGAAATGGCGGAGATGGCGAACGTCCTCTATGAGACGGTAACGGGAAATCGCATCGTGAAAGCGTTCAGCATGGAAAAAGCGGAGGCCGGGCGGTTTCGAAAAGTCACTCAGCGCGTTTTTCATCTCAACCTTCGCCAGAAAATGACACACTCCTTTTCGTCACCGCTAATGGAAGTGCTGGGAGTTTTAGCGGTCGCTCTTTTTCTCCTCTACGCACGGTCCAGCGGAATGACGGCGGGCATTTTCGTTGCCTTCATCGTCACGTTGATCAAGCTTTACGACCCGATTCGGCGCCTGAGCGGCATCAACAATTCTTTTCAGCAGGCTTTCGGTGCTTCGCATAGGATCTTCGAAATTTTGTCGCTGGATACTGAGAGCGATACGGGTGCGGAAACCATCTCGGGGTTTTCGGATCGAATCGAATTCGAGGATGTTCATTTTGCCTATGAACCAGGGGGCACGGTTCTTGATGGGATCTCATTCACTGTTGGCCGTGGTGAAGTAGTCGCGATCGTCGGTTCGAGCGGTGCAGGCAAGACGACGCTCGTCAATCTATTGCCGCGCTTCTATGAGGTCACAGCCGGGCGGGTTCTGATCGATGGACGCGACGTCCGGGAGCTTCGTCTTGATTCTTTGCGAAAGCAAATTGCTATCGTGACGCAAGATGTGATCCTGTTCAATGACACGATTCGCGCGAACATCGCTTACGGCGATCCGACTGCAGGTGAAGACGCTATCCAGCGCGCCACCAAAGCAGCCTTGGTCGACCATTTCGTTACGGACTACGATGCGCAGATCGGTGAACGCGGATTGCGCCTGTCCGGTGGAGAGCGCCAGCGGATTTCGATCGCAAGAGCGCTGTTGAAGAATGCTCCGATCCTGATCCTTGATGAAGCAACGTCGTCCCTTGATGCGGAGTCTGAAGCGCTCGTTCAACGCGCGCTCCAGAACTTGATGGAGGGAAGGACGACAATAGTGATCGCCCATCGCTTATCTACCGTTCGTCGTGCCGACCGCATCATCGTTCTTGCCGATGGTCGAATCAAAGAATCCGGTACTCACGAGGACCTTGTCGTCCGCCGTGGTCTCTACTGGAAGCTTTACAATCTGCAATTTCAAGACGAGGGGGTCAGACCCTAGTGATCTACAGCATGACTGGCTTCGGATCCGCGCGCACAGAAGCGCCGAACTTATCGGTGCTCATCGAAATCAAAAGCGTGAATCACAGGTACCTTGATCTCCATATCAAAATTCCTGGAGAGTACCAGAACTTCGAAAACGTCATCCGCCAGAAGATCTCCTCGGCATTCAAACGCGGTCGCATTGATGTGTTTGTTCGCATCGATTACAAACGCGAAAACATCAAGCTGGACGTTAATCACAATTTACTTCGGGCCTATGTCGACATGATGTCGGAAATGAAAAAAGCATACGCTGTGCAGGGCGACCTTACGCTGGAGATGGTCACACGCTTGCCGGGTCTGGTCACAATTTCCAGCAGCGATCTCTCGACGGAAGAGGTGAGTCTGATCGAACAGAAACTCAGGGACGCCACGGATACGGCGCTCGATCAACTGAAGCGGATGCGTATTACGGAGGGACAGTCCCTTATGGCGGATATCGATCGCAGGATTGCGAACATCGACCGCCATCTGCAAACGATACTGGCTCATTCCAAGGACTTCGTTGAACATTACCGTCAGCAACTCGTCGCGCGTGTGACGGAGCTGGCGCCGCAGCTCGTAGCTGATAGTGGATATCGGCTCGAAACGGAAGCGCTTCTCTACGCGGAACGCAGCGATATCGCCGAAGAAACAACGCGCCTGCGCAGCCACCTCGATCAGTTCGCAGGACTGAAAAACTTACAAGACGAGGCGGGCAAGCGAATGGATTTCATCCTTCAGGAAATGAACCGGGAGGTCACCACCGTCCTCTCCAAAACATCCGGTTTGAACGAGCTCGGCGTAGGCATTGGTCAGGCCGCGATCGATATCAAAATCGAGATCGAAAAACTGCGCGAGCAAGTCCAGAACATCGAATAGGGACAAGGGGTCAGACACTTTGATCTCCAACGATCTTCCATTTCTGGGTCAGATTGAGGATTGGTCTGGCTGGTTGTCTGGGGTGGAGTCGCAGGAGGAACTCAGAAAAATCCGAGAATGTACAGAACGGTGCTGTCCCCTCGCTTCGGAGCATTTTGTCCACGAGATCGAACAACAGTCGGGACACCGCTTTCCGTCGGCGAGGCGCAAAACTAAACGAACAGGGGACGAGGGGTCTGACCCCTCGTCCCCTGTGTTGCCCCTGTGGTAAACTAGATCGTTTTCAGAACCTGAATGCGTGGA
>DATFXZ010000707.1:0-11510 GCA_035315305.1 Terriglobia bacterium
GGGATTGTAGTGCTCTTTCGCAATGCGCATCAGTGTGGGAATGGATTCGTCATTGTTCCGAAGACTCAGAGCGAATACGGCCTGCTTCTGCACTTCGACTTCGGGCTCATTACTCGCGAGCCTCTCGAGTTCGTTGCCCGCCAGCCTGCTGATTTCCTGGCCGAGCCAGAAGATCGCGTCCTTCTTGACCTGGGTCGAAGTTGTAGTTCGCGCAATATTCAGCAATAGCGTGGCACTGTCATCACTGGTTGGCTTGCCGAGCCAGTACACCTTTCGGTCATGCACGCGGACGTCGCCACTCAAATCAACGATGCGCAATTTCTCGATCGCGCCGTCGGACTTCCGCACGAGTATGAACATGCCGATGCGATCCGGGGTGTTTTTCTGAACGACATCGATGCCATCCACCGAGTTGCTGCGCAGGCTCGCGCGGCCGGAGACTTCATAAGCGACCCAGAAGCTATCCGCAGCATTCCCCTGCCTACCCTGGGCTACAGCGGTGTCGTAACGCATGTTCAGCGAATCGCCATTGACTGCGACGAAGTCATCCAAAGTGTAAACGGCTTGTTGATACGCGCCGACACTTGCGAACAGCAGCAACAGAATGACAGCAGCGTTCATCGTGCCTCATTTCTTCTGGAGAAGTTTCTCGAGCGCCTGGTTTGCCTCAGGACTCCTGCTCTGACCAAGCCAAAAAACGGCTTGCTTCCGGACTTCGACATCAGGATCGTTCTGTGCGACATTGCCGATGATTGTCACGGCCTGTGGCTCGCGTGTCTGACTGAGGGCAAACATGACCTGCTGTCGGATCTTCGCATTGTCCATGCTGTTCTTGTAAATATCCTCGAGCAATCCGACACGGTTTGGCACACGCGACTGAGCAATCCAGAACACCGCGTTGTTGCGTACTTTCTCGTTCTTGCTCTTGTCTCGCGCAAGTGTGGCGAGCGCGTTGAGCGACTTTTCAGTCCGGATTTGGCTTAGTGAAAAGGTCACCGCCTCGGAATCGTCTTCCGATAAGGATGGAAGCAGGCCTGTCAGCGTGTCGACGATTGCATCTCTGTCGCCTCGTGACTGACCAAGCCAATAGATGGCATCTCGTCGCGCCTTCGCATTCGACGAGCTTTTTACGATTCCCAGCAGCATCGACATCGCTTGTGCCGAGCGGCTCGAAGCCACAAGATTCAAGCTGGCCAGCACCACAGGATCAGCCGGATTCACTTTCAGCCGTTCCGTCGCAATTTCAATCGCGTGATCGACATTGTTATGAAATAAAGCGCGCAGGACTTCCTGCTGGAGGCTGATTTCGGGATCCGAAGTTTGAAAGCCCGTCCAGTCGACCGAAACAAACGGGAGTGGCGGTAATGGCGGGATTGGCGGTATTGCTACACCCTGGCCACCCGCAAACGGATTGGGGGGTGCCGGAGGCGCGGCAGGAGCCGGCGATGAAGTCAGAAGAATTCTCTCAGCTCTCGGAGGGATTTGATTGGTCAACTGGATCCGAAACTCCTGCACGTCGTCCAACCACGGGGATTTCGGATACTGTTTCGCGAACGCATCAATCCGGTTCAGGGCGTCAGTTTTTTTCCCGAGCTGAGCGAGAGTCCGGATAAGCCAATAATCGGCGCGATCGGTAATTGAATTCTTTGGGAATCTGCGAACGACCTCGCGAAACTTGTTCTCGGCATCGGCGTAACGTGATTCGTCGTAAAGGGCCTTACCGGCGTTGTAAACGTCGCGAGCCTCATCAGGCGGTAGGAACGATTGCGCAGGCAGGTAGACACGAATCTGAGCTGAGGCTCCAGATGACAAAACAAGTGTAATGAACACCACCGACATGAAGTTTGAGATCCATTTCACATTCGAATACATGTAAAAGCTCCTTACACAGAACAGGTCATCGCAAACTGAAGCTGACCTCGGAGATTCTCGGCTGAAATGCTTTCATATTGGCAATGAGACCGTTCTGTTGGATTCGTTTCTGAATATCGCCGATGTCTTCATCGGCGCTTCCGATGTCGACATTTCGGAGATCGCGGAGAATCGTTTCGTAGGTCTCCATCATCCCAACAACAGGCGGGACTTCCGCGGCGGCTTCCTTGCGTTGATCGAGTTCGGCCAACTGCTCGCTGGCCGCTTTCTTTGCATCAGCAAGATCCTCAACATCGCTGGGCGCCATCTTCATCACATTGCGAAGCAACAACTCCGATTCCTCGAGAAAACCGACCGTGACCGGATCCAGTGGAACGCTCTGCTCGACGTAAACCGCTTGCGCAGGTGGAGCCGCCGTTTGCTGCAGACCCACAATCGGCGATGGTAGTCTTCCCAAGCCGATCGTAATGAGCAACAGGGCTGCGGTTGCGAGAAGCGGTACTATGGACTGCATCATGGATGTCGCCGTAGCCGCCGGATTCAGCCGGCGCAGCGGCCAAAAGGCCGCTCTCGCGGAGCGCGACCGGCTGAAGCCGGCGTCTACATTGGCGTCCAGATTCGCACCCACATTCAGGATCCGCGCATGGAGGCGCTGTTCGATTCCATTCCACTGCTTATCGGACATCGTGAGATCAATGCCGTCCAACGCCTCGATCAATTCCCGCGACTGTACGTAGAACTCCGAGCAACTGGAGCACGTCAACAGTTCGCTTTGAAACTCTGCCTTCCTGGCAACTTCCTCGCGATCGATGATGAGCTCCGTAATGCGTTCGCGAAATTCTTCGCAGTTATGCATAGTGCTATCCCTTAACCGCCGGTATGGCGAAGTGCTGCCGCAACCGATCAACCACTCGGAACAAAGTCTTTTTCACGGTTCCGACCGAAGTGCCCATCGTGTCCGCAATCTCTTCGCACGTCATGCCCTCCTGATGCTTCATCAAGAACATCAGCCGCTGACGCTCCGGCACCGATGCCAGTAAATTCAGAATCTGCTTCATCACGAGCCCGTTATGGACACTCCACTCGGAATGGCGTTCTGAATTCTTTGAATAAAACATCGGTTCGGACTCTTCTTCCATTGGCTCCTGCCGTTTCGTCGGTGCAAGCGGATCACTTTTCCGTCTTTGATTGAGGAACGAGTTCACCATGATTCTCGCCAGCCAGGTGCGAAAGGACGACATCCCTTTGAACTGGTGGATTGCCCGATAGGCGTTGAGCATCACATCCTGCATGAGATCTTCGGCGTCGTGGTGGTTACCGCTGTATTTGAGCGCCAGGACGTAGAGGCTCCTGTGGTGCTGCGTGGCGAGCCTACAAAAAGCGTCGGCATCTCCATGCTGAGCTCGGGAAACCAGCTCTGCCTCTTCGGCCGGTGATATCGCCATTCCGGTTCCTATAGACACGATGGATTGAGTCTGGTTGGCAGTCTGGATTTTAATCTTAAATGGTCCACGGTCCACCAAGATGATGTGTTAGCGACCGCCTCGCTCGCTTCGCTCGCGTTATTCTCCCCCTCCGTGAGGGGGAGAGCCGCCGAAGGCGGCAGGGGGGCGCTCACACGCCATCTCGAATTGGAGTAAAACGCACTACCGCCAGTACTCCCCCCATCTCCGATCCACCAATCTGACAATCGACTCATCCATTACCAGCGGCGCTGGATATCCCTCCTTCCACGTGGCGTCGATACCCACAATCCCGCGATACACCGGACGCGCCCCGACAAACACCTGCTCCGAAAAAACCATGTCCCTCGCCGGATCGAAGCGGGTGAAAATCCCCCATTGAATGTTTTCGTCATCGTCGAGCCGAACATCCGGACTGACGGCTACCACAAAACGAACACCCAGCGGCGCCTTCACCAGATTTTTCAGAACTTCGCGCGCCTGATGTCGTACGCGAACAACAAGCAAGCTACCCTCGATCAACCGGTAGTCTTCGATACGGCCGTCGAAAGGAACAGGGTCTACAATCAGCGGCGGATCCTCTTGCACAATCAAGTCGCCGGCAGCATCAATCACAAGTTTGCTTCCGACGTGCATCTTGAATGACGTGAAGTCAAGAGTGTCCAGGGGGGCAAAAGGCAACAGCCACAGATGATCCTCAGGGTCAAATCGGTGCCAAACCTGGCGAAGGACATCGCGAAAGTCGTGTGGATCACAATCCGGACCGACCAGAATCATCACCTTCGTCAATGAGAGTTGCCCTGTACCGAGCAGCGACATTGCCGTCTTCAGCACTTCTTTCGGATGACGTTCCTTCAGCGACACAACCAGCAAATTGTGAAAGCCGGCGCCGGCATACGCGCAGACGTTGACAATATTTGGATTGATGATCTTGATCAGCGGACCGATCAATTCCCCGGCCGCGATGCCGAGGAACTTATCTTCCTGCGGAGGCTTACCTACCACCGTTCCGGCATAGATCGCATTTCGGCGCCGGGTGATTTTGCGAATATGGAACACTGGAAACTCAGCAGCTTCCGAGTAGTGTCCAAAATGGTCTCCGAACGGCCCCTCCATCCTTCGCTCGCGTGCTGGAACGATGCCTTCCAGAACAAAGTCTGCAGCCGCCGGAACCATGATGTCGATGCTCTTCGCGCGAACCATCGGGACGCCCTTACCCCGAAGGAAGCCCGCGAATGCGATTTCGTCGACGTCCTCCGGCAGCGGCAGTACGGCTGCCATCATCAAGATGGGATCGGCGCCGATAACGACGGCAACCTCCAGGTCCTTCCCCTCCTGCTCCGCTTCCCAATAATGACCGCGGCCTCCCTTCATGCTCTGCCAATGCATGCCGGTAGTTTTTCTGTCGAACACCTGGAGTCTGTACAAGCCCAGATTCCGCCGCTTAGTGCGTGGATGATGCGTAATGACCATGCCGTAGGTGATGAAGCGTCCTGCATCACCGGGCCAGCATTTCAGGACCGGTAAAACGGAGAGGTCGGGCTCCTCCACAATTTCCTGACAGCGTGCAAACCAGACCCGCGAAGGATGCGTCCGGAACGCTCTCGTGATGACAAAGCGGGATTCCCAAATGCCCTTCAGCGACGGGGGATTGACCCTCTGAAATGCTTCAATCAAGTCGTTCCCGATTTCCGCAGGTTCACGGCCCAGCGCCGCGCGCACGCGTTCCATCGTACCGAACAGATTCATCAGCAGCGGCGTCGGCGACCCCTTTGGCCGCTCAAACAGTAATGCCGGTCCCTGTTCCCGAAGCACGCGCTGGGTGATCTCGGTGACTTCCAGTTCCGGATCCACTTCCGTCCGCACACGTTTGAGTTGACCTTTCTGTTCGAGGTACAAGACGAACTCCTGCAAATCCGCAAAAGGCATAGGGCGGGACTTTAGCACGACAGGAAGCGGTGTGCGCGAGCGTTTCAGCGCATTGACGAAAGAGTTCGACGGGATCTGCGCCTGCTCCCTAGGATAAGAAATGAGAATTGGGAAATTGGGGAATTGAGCATTGGTCAGATCTTCACGCTGATCGATATGTAGCGGTTGTAAATGTATGTACAATGCCTTAAACGATCCAATGCCGCGATTTCGAAGGAGAAGAACGTTTATGAAATTCACTATCCGTCTATACATCACGCTCGCGCTGGTACTGGGTGTGATGGCCTGCAGCCGGCCCGCCACAGATGCGGACTCGTCCAAGGCGCAACCAACGGCACCGGCAGCAAGCACACCAACTCCGCCAGCGGAGAAATCGGGTAATGACGCGGCGACGCCTGCGCCCGTACAACAGGATGGCAAGTCAACGCCTGCAGACCGCACCCAAGCCCCCAAAGTTGCTACAAGAGTTCCGGGAGTCGAGACTCCGGCGCCGAAAGCTCCAATCGCTCCAGCCGTAGAGACTGTGACGATACCTGCCGGCACGACGATCACAGTAGCAATGATTGATGCGGTCGGAACAGACACCAACAAAGCCGGCGATACGTTTTCGGCCAGCCTTGCAGATCCCGTCGTTGTCGACGGAAAAACCGTATTGCCAAAGGGCACGAAAGTTCGCGGTCGTATCGAAACTCTGGACGAGCCCGGTCGCGTGAAAGGTAAGGCGGCGATTTCACTCGTATTAACTCAGGTAGTCCGTAACGGCAAGACCTACGCCATCGCAACCCATCCCTTCACAGCGCAAGCCGAACCCGAGACTAAAAAGAACGCACTTAAAGTTGGCGGTGGGGCGGCGCTTGGCGCAATTGTCGGTGCGATCGCAGGAGGCAAAAAAGGTGCGGCAGTTGGAGCGGCAGTCGGGGGAGGGGCTGGAACAACGGCTGTGCTGGTAACGAAAGGCTCTCAGATGAAGATCGACTCGGAGACGAAAATCAATTTTGTTCTGAAGAACGATATCGACCTTAAGAATTAGGGAGGTTCGTATGGGCTCTCGATCGTTTGCGTCAATGCGTATTGTGGGAATCCTTGTGGCGCTAGTCGTCCTGTCATCGCAGTTTGTCGTCGCCCAGGCTCCAACGACAGTGCGAAAAACCGCGCAACCAACGAAGACTTATACCGCGCCGCGAACACCGGACGGTCAACCGGATCTGCAGGGCTATTGGTCCAACACCTCGTATACACCTCTTCAACGTCCCAACAACGTTAACAAACAGTTTTTTACAAAAGAGGAAGCGGAAGAGAACCTAAGGCGAGCGGCCGCAGCCGAAAGTGAGCAGACGGAACCTGGAACTATACCGGACGTGCATTATGACTTCACGCAATTCGGGCTGGACCGAAGTCAGAGCGCATTAGCGTTAGACTTGCGCACGTCGCTGATCGTAGATCCGCCGGACGGGAAACTTCCTCCGCTCTCACCGGAAGGACAGCGTCGAGCTGCAGAGCGCGCAGAAGCGCGAAAAAAAATGGGTGGTCCCTTCGACGCTGCGCAGAATCAGTCAATGTCGGTGCGATGCATCAACATGGATCGCGACGGGCCGCCCATGCTTGCTGGGGCTTATAACAATAACTATGAAATTGTGCAGGCTCCGGGATACGTCATGATTCTCGTCGAGATGCTCCATGACGTTCGCATCATCCCTCTCGATAAGAGGCCGCCCCTGCCTGAAAACATCCATCAAGTGACGGGAAGCTCTCGCGGCCGATGGGAGGGCGAGACGCTCGTGGTCGAAACAACAAACTTCACGGATAGGACGGCGTTTCAGGGATCCAGCGAAAAGATGCGTTTGGTCGAGCGCTTCACACGCGTCGCCGACGATAGCATTCGTTATCAATTCACCGTTGAAGATCCCGCCACCTGGACACGCCCCTGGTCAGCAGAAGTGCCCTGGAAGAAAACCGTCGGGCCGATCTTCGAACACGCCTGCCATGAAGGAAACTATGGTTTGGCAAACACGCTAGCCGGAGCTCGAGCCGAAGAGAAGAGAGCTACAAAATAGGGACGAGGGGGCAGCCCCCTCGTCCCCGACTCATTAGAAGTTGAGACGTGTGTTGATGATGAAGCTCCGCATACCGTTGCCCACCAATTCCGTGCGGAGAGACGTGATGCGGCCGAAGTTCACATTGTTGATGTTCTCTTCCGGAGCCGCGAAATTCGCTTTATTCAGAATATTCACGGCATCAATGCGAATTTCGAATTGTTTCGTCTCCGTGATCTGAATGCGCTTCACCAGGTTCACGTCGAGGTTCATCGCCTTCGGTCCCCGGACTACAGGAAGACCGCCAGGATCCCCCGGACCGGGATTGCGCATGACGAAGTTTCCGCTGGGATCCTGAATCCCGGTGAGGTTGTAACCCGCAGACAAGCCGTTGCAAGCCGACCCTGAAGCCGCGCAGGCTGGGGAAGCTTGCGAAAACCCTGGATCGGTGACCACCTTATAGCCATCAAAGAACGTAATGCCGTTAGCAACTTTCGTTATCTTGCCTGAGGGCAGATCTCCGACAGCAACCGGCCGGGCATTTACGTTGGTGATGGTTTGGAGCGGGGGGTTGATGGCAGGGCCTGTAGTGAAAGCCAGTGGGGCACCGGTGGCGAAGTTCATGATCCCGCCCAACTGCCATTTGCCGACAATGTTCTGCATCCAACCAGGAGCATTGGCGAAAAGTAGATGATTCGTTCCGAGCGGTAGCTCATACGTTGCATTGGCGCTGATCTGGTGCTTGCGATCTACAGCCTGAAGCGTCTTGATAAGGTGGCGATTGTTTGGATCGGGAGAGGTAGCACCGGTGTTCGTCCCCGTAGGATCGCCCAATGCTTTACTCCAAATGTACGTCGTCGTGGCTGCGAAGCCGTTCGTAAGACGACGTGTGGCCTGGATGTTCAGCGAGTGATACGTCGAATTCTGGTTGTTCCCCTGGATGTTGATGGTGGAGTATTGCGGGTCCGGCGTCAGATAGTTTTCAGGGAATCCATTGCGTCGTAGGATCTGGCCGGCATCCGTCCCGCCGCCCTGATATTGCAACGATGTATTGATGCGGTTGAGAAGGGAGCCGTAGCTGCCATTCGCCAGGTCTTGTCGTGTTGTGGTGTTCAGACGCAGAGCCTGTGCGCCTGTGCACGTTGAGCCGTTGACTATGCCACATCCACCGGTGATCGCGACGCCATTGAATAGTTGATTCAGCAGCACGGACTCACCACCGGTTCTGGCGGCGTCAAATGCAGCGAAGAAAGCTGCTGCAGTATCCCTTCGGTAGTAATTGACAGCGTTGATATTCACGCTGCCCAACAATCCCGTACCCTTCGTTCCCACATAACGAATCTCGACTGTAGTGTTTTTCGCCACTTCGCGTTGGATTTCAAGGTTCCAGTTCTGCGTGTAAGGATTGTTGTATGCGTACGTCGTGAGTTGCAGGTTTCGGGTTGTCGTCGTAATCGGGAATGGTGACGTATCGGGTGTACCCGTTGGTTTCGGAATAGGTAGTGACAAATTGGACAACGTCGTCAGTGGTACTGTTGCCGACTGCGCCGGAGCATTCCAGTTGAGACCCGATCCGTTTTGACTAAGAGTGACGCCTGGAACGGAGTTGATCGAGCTATCCACATTGATGAAGTTCCGCAAGGCCCCGGAATAGGCGATGCCGTATCCTGTGCGTAGAACAGTCTTTCCTTTTCCGAACCACGGAACGTTCCATGCAATACCGACCGATGGCGCAAAGCTCTTGTAATCATTTCCCCTGAGATTCACGCCAATGTTCGGATTGGTTGAATTCTTTCCGACGAACTGAACCGTTGCCAGGTTTGTACAGTTCGGCGACCCATTCGGCAGAAGGTTGGAACCAACGACACCCGGCGTTCCCGCACATTGGACATTCAGGAAAGCGCTCTCGTCCCCGACAACCCGGGCAGCCAGACCGTCGTGCTCGTACGGTTGGCCGTAATATTCCCAGTGAAGACCCAGATTCAGTGTCAGGTCGGGACGGAATTTCCAGTCATCCTTGAAATATGCACTCATTTCGGACTGGTAGTTCCAGTGACGATTGTTGGGGATAACCGGGTAGCCCTGCAGCTTCGTATCTTGCGCGCTCAAAATTCCAAAAGACTCGTTGACAAGGCTGATTTGCCCCGTCAGGTCATAAAGGAAATTTTTGGCTAGATTCGCACCGTTCGTGCTCAGTCCCGTAAAGCCACCATTCGCCTGGGTACTGTCTAGTAGTGCGGGAGTGCTGCCCGCACCTAATGTTGACACTGGCGTGAAGTTCGGATCGTTGAAGCCGTTCGATGTCGTGCGGCGCCATTCAAAGCCGCCCTTGAAGGCGTGTTTGCGCACTGTCCAACTCACGTCGTCTCCAATCGAATATCTCGGATTGATGCCTTCACGCCACCGGCCGAATCCACCTTTTGTGACCCAGGATGTGATACCTGTGGCCCAAGTAAATGTGCCGATTGGGATACCGTTGGCGTAATAAAGCAACTTCCGGGCCTCGGCACCGACTTCGTCGCCGCGATCTGCGGACCCCCACTGCCAGTTGTTCGAACCGCTTTTACCCATACGCAGTTGGTTCAGCATGGTCGATGACAACGTCGAACTGACTTGAATGGTGTAGACAACTGGACGTTTCACAGCCAATCCATCAAGACCCTGTGGCCAAGCCCTCAATCCGGCTTGAGTCGCCGTACCCCAAGTCTTCTCGTGAGTTCCGATAATGCTGACCTTGTGCCTGGAATTGAAATTGTGGTCAATGCGCAGGTTGTATTGATCACGATTCACTTCGTCGCCATTTCCGTTCGTCAGGTCCAGACCATCCTGCCGGCGAACGAACCGGACGATCGCCGTGTTGAGACCATCACCGGTGAGAATTCCACTCGAAGTGAACTGATTCGGCGACGGCATGCGTTTGAGCGTCTCCTGAATAAAAGGAACATTGGAGACGGCCGGCCGCAGGGAATCGTTGAAAACCTTGCAATTCAGTACCGGTGCGCCGTTGTAGTTGCACGAACCAAATAAGCCAACAGCCGAAAGCGGCCCCGTGGCGCCTACCGGAGCAACGGGATTGCCATTAACATCAACACCGGGATTGTTACCCGAAGCGTTCTGATTGTCGACTCCCGGCCAGTAGCGAAAGATGCCGGCCTTAGCCATGTCTGTCCAGGTCAAGCCTGACGCCTGGCTTTTCTTCAAGTCGCGCTGGCCGGTGAACAACGCGAAGAAAAATGTCTTATTTTTGATGATCGGACCGCTCATGCGAGCACTGTAGAGATTACGATTGTCGTAGCTTTTTCCCACGCCATTGAAGTTATTGAACCAACTATTCGCGTCCAATGCGGAGTTGTGATTGCTCCACGACACGCTGCCTCGGTATTGGTTGGTTCCAGAGCGGGTCAACATTTGAACCTGGCCGTTGCCGCGGGATGTTTCAGCGTCCACGGGCGCAACGATCACCTTTACTTCTTCAACCATGTCGGGACTGGTATAAACCGTCGACCAGGCGCCGTTTTCATACCGTCCGTCATTTACGTTGATTCCATCGCGCGTCGCATTCACGTCGCCGAGACGTCCGCCGGCCATAAATCCGAAGGTGCCGGTTGTATCTCGCTGCACGCCGGGCATGTTCGCAACGAGGTTAAAAACGTTGCCGGTCAGCGAAGGCAAATCACGAATTTTGTATTCAGGAAGAACAGTTCCGATCGAATTCGACGTCGTCGCCAGGATCGTATCCGCCGCAATCGTCACTTCCACATTCGTTCCGGCTGCAGCACCAACCTGGAGGTTGAAATTCAACTTCACTTGTTGCGCCCCGCCGAGTTGAACGTCGGTGAAGGTCTGCGTTTGGAACCCAGGAAGTTCGGCACTGACCTTGTAAGTGCCCGGTTGCAACGCCGGGAAATTGTAAGTGCCGGTTTCGTTAGTAACCGTTGTGTTCGCGATATTGGTGCCGACGTTGGTTGCTGTAACCGTGACACCCGGTATCAAAGCTCCGGAAGCGTCCGATACATTGCCGCCAACTGTGGCATTCACGGATTGGCCGAATCCAGTAACAGCAAGGAGCAAACAGCAGACAAGCGCAGCTAAAATGTGCGTAGTTTTTGGCGTCATTCCCACCCTCCTCAATTTTTCTTGTGATCCCCTCAAAGGTGGCTGAAATCTATATCAACGAAAGGATTGAGGTCAAGCAATCGAACGGAGATCAAAA
>DATFXZ010000708.1:0-3398 GCA_035315305.1 Terriglobia bacterium
AAACGAATTCTGCACTGCGTGCTATACGGGCCAGTATCCAATCGATTTCGTGGATATGATGTCGGACGCCAAAGCCGAAGATCGTCAGCTCGATCTGTGGGAAGCGAGCTTAAAAGAATAGCAGGATGGGGACAAGGGGTCAGACCCCTCGGTACCGAGGGGTCTGACCCCTTGTCCCGGTTTAAAAAAATGACCATCACGTACAAAGACGCAGGCGTCGATATCGACGCATCCAACGCGGCGAAAAAACGTATTCGACAACTGGCGCGAGACACCTTCACTCCGGGCGTTCTTTCCGATATTGGCTCATTCGGCGGCATGTTCGCCTGCAACTTCGCAGGCATGAAAGAGCCCGTTCTGGTTTCCAGCACGGATGGTGTCGGCACAAAGCTGAAGGTTGCAGTCATGATGAACCGGCACAACACCGTCGGTGCGGATCTGGTGAATCATTGCATCAACGACATCCTGGTGCAGGGAGCGCGACCGTTGTTCTTCATGGATTATGTCGCTACCGGCAAACTCGACCCGGATGTCATTGTTTCAGTCGTGGAGGGCATCGCACGCGCTTGTAAGGAATCCGGTTGTGCGTTGATTGGCGGCGAAACGGCTGAGATGCCCGGTTTCTATGCGGACGGCGAATATGACGTCGCCGGATTCATCATCGGCATCGTCGATCGGTCGCGGATACTCGATGGCAAATCGATCCGGCACGGTGACATTCTCATTGGGTTACCATCGGTAGGTCTTCACACCAATGGCTACTCTCTCGCGCGAAAGCTTTTTTTTGAAGTTGCAAAGCTGGGTCCTGATTCGCAGGTGAATGGGCTACAGAACAGCGTCGGCGAAGAGTTGCTCAAACCTCACATCAATTACGAGCCGATCGTACGAGAGGCCCTCGCGCAAGGCTTGATTGAAGGCTTGGCGCACATCACCGGAGGCGGAATCACGGAAAACGTGAACCGCATTCTTCCGGAGAACTGCCAGGCCGAAGTGCAGCTGGGTTCGTGGCCTGTCCTTCCGTTATTCCGCGTCATGGCCGATATCGGAAAGATTGAACGCGACGAGATGCTGCGCGCCACGAACATGGGCATCGGCATGGTCGTAGTTGTCCGTCCGGCGAATTTGGAATCGTTCACGGCGACGCTCAAATCACCGTACTATCAAATCGGACGAATTATTCCAGGAGCGCCGCGCGTCACGTATCGCACATGAAAATCCAGTTGGCCAACCGCAGGCTCGGCATCCTTCTTTCCGGCCGCGGCTCCAACTTTGAAGCGATCGCTGATCGGATTGCTTCGGGAAAACTCAACGCAGAGATTGCTGTCGTCATCAGCAACGTAGAGTCTGCCCGCGGCTTCGAGCAAGCCCGTGCGCGAGGACTCAACGCCGTCTTTATTTCGTCACGAAACCTATCGCGCGAAGAGTTTGATCGCGAAGCAGTGGAGGTGCTTCGAAAGCACAATGCCTCGCTCGTCGTGCTGGCCGGCTTCATGCGCATTTTCAGCAGCGTCTTTCTCGAGGCCTTTCCGTACGGTATTCTGAATATTCATCCGTCCTTGCTCCCGTCGTTTCCAGGAAGAGATGTGCAGCAGAAGGCGCTCGAACACGGCGTTAAAGTCAGCGGCTGTACGGTGCATTTTGTGGATGCGGTTCTCGACGGCGGGCCAATTGTATTGCAGGCTACAGTTCCGGTGTTAGACGACGATACGATTGAAACACTCAGCGCAAGAATTTTGAAAGAAGAACATCGGATTTATTCGGAAGCGATCGATTTGGTGTTGTCGGGCCGATGTGAAGTTCAAGGCCGGCGCGTGGTTACTCGATGAACGACTTCAAGACAATTCCCGTTCAGGAGCAACTGGAGCGTATCCGGAGAGGTGCGGTTGAGGTCATTCGGGAAGAGGAACTACTTGAAAAATTAAAGCGGGCTCAGAAAACAGGAAAGCCGTTACGTGTAAAAGCGGGATTCGACCCCACAGCACCGGACATTCACGTGGGCCACACGGTTCTGATTCGGAAACTGAAGCACTTTCAGGACCTTGGCCACGTTGTGATCTTTCTGATCGGAGATTTTACCGGACTGATCGGCGACCCATCCGGACGTTCTGTCACGCGAAAACAGCTCACCAAAGAGGCAGTCCTCGAAAACGCGGAGACATACAAGCAACAAATCTTCAAAATTCTCCATCCCCAAAAGACAGTCATCGATTTCAACAGCCGTTGGATGTCGCAGCTTGGGTCGGAAGGCCTTGTCCGATTGTGTTCGCGCTACACCGTTGCGCGGATGCTTGAACGTGAAGAATTCAGCAATCGTATGAAGAGCCAACAGCCGATCGCGATGCACGAATTGCTGTACCCGTTGGTGCAGGGCTACGACTCGGTAGCACTGGAAGCGGATGTCGAACTGGGTGGAACGGATCAAACGTTCAATTTGCTCGTCGGCCGTGATCTGCAGCGCGAATATGGTCAGGAATCGCAGGTCGTTTTGACAACGGCGCTTTTGGAAGGGCTCGACGGCGTCCAGAAAATGAGCAAATCGCTCGGCAATTACATCGGCATCAACGAACCGCCGAATGAGCAATTCGGCAAGGTGATGTCGATATCGGATGAGCTCATGTTTCGATATTACGAGCTGCTAACCGACGTTCCGCTCGCCGACCTGCAAAAACTCCGCGTCGATATTGCCGCGGGTCATCGTCATCCGATGGATGCAAAAGCTGATCTCGCCGTCCGCATCATTACGGATTACCACGGTGCTGCCGCCGCCGAGCTGGCTCGCGAAGAGTTCAACCGTGTTTTCCGAAAACGTGAGACGCCGGAAGACATCGAGACGAAAAACCTATCTATTGCCCTGCCGATCCGGCTGACAAAGTTGCTCGCCTCCGTTAACCTCGCGCCATCGATCACGGAAGCCCAACGCCTGATTGAATCCGGTGCGGTCCACATGAATGGCGAACGTATCACGGATGCCAAAGCCGAAATCTCGGCGCCCGGTGAATATCTCTTCAAGGTCGGCAAGCGGCGATTCCTAAAGTTGCTTATTGTGTGACGCGGCCAATGACGACCGTACAGTAAGACTGTTCGAAGCATGATGTGGATTCTTAAAACAATAACCGTGCTCGGAGCATTCAGCGGTCTCGGGTACAACGTTCTTTGTCTTTGGGCGGCGCGCTGGTTCTTTCGGAGTCGACGCTCAGGCAAGCGGACGACCTTCAGTCCTGCCGTCTCCTTTCTTAAACCTTTGTGCGGCGCAGACCCTAACGCCTACGAGAACCTTCGCAGCCACTGCATGCAACAGTACCCGGAGTTCGAAATCATCTTCGGCGTGAGCGATCCTGAAGACGTCGTTATTTCAATTGTTCAACGCCTTATGCGTGAATTTCCTGAACGAAATATAC
>DATFXZ010000709.1:0-3727 GCA_035315305.1 Terriglobia bacterium
TCTGGATGATTCAACTGACGGCACGACCGAGATTGCCGCAGCGTGCGTGGACAGATATCGGCGCCTCGGCTTCGACATTCATTACATCCACCGTCAGAATCGCGACGGTTTCAAGGCGGGCGCGCTCGAGAATGGCCTGAAGTTTGCGACCGGCGAACTGGTTGCCATTTTTGATGCCGATTTCATACCTGCGCCGAATTTCCTGCACGATGTTGTGGACTACTTCAGCGATTCTGAAGTCGGGATGGTGCAAGTGCGCTGGGGACATATCAATCGCGAGTACTCATTCCTGACGCAAGTGGAATCGGTCATTCTCGATGGGCACTTCGTGATCGAGCACGGCGGCCGGCATTTCTCGGGCCGGTTTTTCAATTTCAACGGAACCGCCGGTATCTGGCGGCGCACGACGATCGAAACTGCGGGTGGTTGGCAGCATGAAACGCTCACCGAAGACACCGATCTCAGCTATCGCGCTCAGCTGGCTGGCTGGAAGTTTCTTTATTTACCCCACATTGTCTGCCCCGCTGAACTGCCTGTGGAGATGAACTCTTTTAAGAGCCAGCAGGCTCGTTGGGCGAAGGGTCTCGTCCAGACGGCGATCAAATTATTGCCGCGAATACTACGCAGCAATTTGCCGTGGAAAATCAAAACGGAGGCGTTCTTTCATCTTACGGCGAATATTTCATACCCTCTGATGATCGTGCTTTCGTTTCTGTTGCTGCCTGCGATGATCGTAAGATTCAATCAGGGCTGGTTCCAGATGCTCTACATCGATCTACCGCTGTGGCTTGCCTCTACGGCGTCTATTTCCACCTTTTATTTGATCTCGCAAAAAGAACTCTACCCCGATTGGCGACTGCGTCTGAAATACCTGCCGTTTCTCATGTCCGTGGGAATCGGACTGTCGGTGAGTAATTCGAAAGCTGTAATGGAGGCGCTTCTTGGCATCAAGAGCAGCTTCAAGAGAACACCGAAATATCGCATCGAGAACAAAACCGACCGTTGGGTCACAAAGAAATATTTGCGGCGGACAGGTGTTCTTCCCATCCTCGAGCTCAGCCTTGGCATATATTTTGGACTGGTCGTTTTTTATGCATTTGAGAACAAAAACTATCCAACCATTCCCTTCTTGATGCTGTTTGTTGTTGGATTCACATACATGGGTCTTATGTCAATCCTGCACATGACGCTTCACCGATGGCTGCGCGGGTTGTAAACACGGAAACCCGGAGACATGGCGCCATTGTGTGTCTCTGTGCCTCTTTGTTTGCCACCCTCGCCTTCGCAATAGAGAAAGAACCATTACAAGAGTATCGCGCCCGCAGAGAACGGCTGGCGCAGCGCATCAAGGGAAATGTGTTGGTCCTTCGCGCCGCGCCCGATCAAGAACTCGTCAAATATCAACAGGAGCCCAACTTTTACTACCTCACAGGCTTCGATGAACCGAATGCGATCCTTTTATTGGATGCTGCGAGCGATCCCCCTCAGGAGTTCCTATTCCTTCCGGAACGTAAACCTGCTGAGGAACGTTGGACTGGCGTGAAGCTCGGGCCTGGTCCCGAGGCTGCAAAGGTCACTGGTTTTTCCAAAGTTCTTCCGACCGCTGAGTTGGACGCGACGCTGAAGAGAGCCTCAGAGAGAGCTCGAGCCGTGTACGGCTTGAAAGAAGTACAAGACGACCTTGCGTACTTGAGACAAGTCAAATCGCCTACAGAAATCGCGCTTTTGGAAAAGGCGATCCAGATCACGCTCAAAGCGCAACAGGCTGCAGCGAGATCCATCGCTCCAGGCACGATGGAATACGAGGTCGAGGCCACTCTTGAGTACGAATTTCGCCGGAACGGAGCTGAGCGTCCTGGATTTCCATCGATAGTGGGTTCAGGACCACTGTCAACGGTCCTCCATTACGATAAGAATGAACGACGAATGCAAGGCGGCGAGGTTGTGGTTGTCGACATTGGAGCCGAGTACGGCGGTTACAGCGCAGACGTTACTCGTACTTATCCGGTGTCGGGCAAATTTTCTCCTCGTCAGCGCGAGATCTACCAGATCGTTCTCGACGCGCAAAAGGCAGCCATGGCCAAAATCAAACCGGGAGTGAGGATAAGCGATCTGCACCAGGCGGCAATGGGTTACATCCGATCAAAGGGCTACGAAAAATATTTCGTTCACGGAACCAGCCACCATATTGGCCTCGAGGTCCACGATGTCGGAGACACTTCGCGACCTATCGAACCGAATATGGTAATCACTGTAGAGCCCGGCATCTATATTCCGGAAGAACAATTTGGCATCCGCATCGAAGATGACGTTCTGGTCACGTCCGAAGGTTTCCGCGTCCTTTCTGCGTTTCCGAAAGAGATTGCGGAGATCGAGGCTCTGGTCAAGCGGTAGCGGCGTAGGTTAAAATTTTCGTTTTCACCACTCAACAGGAGCCTTTTCTGTAATGATCCAAGCAACACAACTGCGGCGGGGGAACACTATCCTGCTCAACGGCGAACTTTATCAGGTAGTCGATTACCAGCACATCACACCAGGGAACTGGCGAGGAATGGTCCAAACGAAGCTGCGCAAACTCAGCACGGGCTCAATCATTGACCACCGGTTCAGGTCTGAAGATCGCGTCGAGCGCGCCGTTCTTGACGAACGGGAGATGGAGTATCTCTACAAGGACGGGACCGATCACTATTTCATGGACACCGAGAATTATGAACAAATCCACTTCAGCGAGGAACTGCTCGGCGACGCGGTGAATTATCTGGTGGCGAATTCTAAAATCAACGTCGAGTTCTATGAAGGCCGCCCGCTAGGAGTAGAGTTGCCTGCGACAGTGGATCTGCGGGTAATTGAGACTGAGCCGGGAATGCCGTCTGCTACCGTTAGTAATGTGTTGAAGCCTGCGAAACTCGAAACCGGTCTTATCGTTGGTGTACCCCACTTCATACAAGAAGGGCAAGTCATACGAGTCGACACGGTCGAAGGGAAATACCTCGAGCGCGTTCGCGAGTAATTTGTGCTATCGCCGTGACACTGCACGGATTATTGCGAGCAATTCTTCTTCTTCACTCGCGAATATCGTGCGGAAGTCGAGGACCACATATCCGTCTTCGACCCTTACGAGTACGGCCGGATCGGAACGGCGAAGTTGTCCTTCGACTTCGGATATACCCATTCCCGTGAATTCCAATGCAACGCCCCACGAGGGAACGTAGGTTTCTGGGGCGGATCCCCCACCGACGACCGATTTCAACGGCATCGGCTTAGCGCCGTGTCCTATTCGTTGTGCAAACGCCTCGGCGCGTGCTTTCAATTCAGCTTCCGACACCCGCAACATTTTCCAGGTCGGAATGGCATCCAAGTCTCCGCGTAGATACGCGCGCAACACATACTCGAGTACGGCAATCGTCAGCTTATCGACTCGCAAAGCACGAAACAGGGGATTCTGGCGGATCTTGTCTACATATACCTTCTTGCCCGCTATGATACCCGCCTGTGCCCCGCCTAACAGTTTGTCTCCGCTGAAGGAAATCAAATCGACCCCTGCCCGGATGCTGTCGATCGCCGATGGTTCTCCCGCGATGCCCATAGGCTGCATATCTACAACACAGCCGCTTCCTAAGTCTTCGTACGTAGAAATACCGCGCCGCCTCCCTAACTCAACGAAGTCCTTCAGAGATGGCCGCTCCGTAAATCCGATCATTCGAAAGTTGCTCGGGTGGACCCGCAG
>DATFXZ010000710.1:0-3860 GCA_035315305.1 Terriglobia bacterium
CGCAACACAACTCTCGATGATGAGCAAGATCATGCTCCCGCCGGGACAAGACCTGCGGTCGGTGGTAGGCGAGGATGTTTTCGCTCGCGTCACACGCGTTGTCGGGAAAGTCTTGGGCTCAGGCGCACCTCCCGGCGCCGCAGACATTTTGGCAATGATGTTGGCGCCTATGAAACCTTGGGCCGTAATGTCGCAGGTAGAACTACTCGAGTTTCTTCCCGACATCAGCGCCGGCCGGCAACCCCTCGACGCGATGCTTTACGGAATGGCAGGCCAGGCGGGTAAAGAATTGGGTGCTCTCGAAACATTGGACGACCAGATAGCGGTCTTCGAAGGTTTCACTAAAGAAGAACAGGTGAAGATGCTTGTGTCCGCTCTCGACGATCTCGAAAAGCCGCGGCCCGGAGGAATCTCTCCAGCGCGCGAATTGGTCGATCTTTATCTCGCCGGTGATTTGAATCGGCTCGCTTCCGAAATGAACAAACAGTATCCCAACGATCAAGCCTTGAATAAAAAGATGATCACGCGAGTTGTCGATGATCGGAATACGAAGATGGCCGAAAAGATCGCCGAATTGTGCGCGAAGAAGCCTGCGAAGTCTCACTTTTTCGCGGTCGGCGCGCTGCATTACGCGGGTGACACTGGAATTGTGAGCCAGCTCACGAAGAAAGGATTTAAGGTCACGCGACTCGGCCCGAACGACGCAACATCCATCGTCCGCAAGCCCGCAGCCTAAAAGATCCGACCCCCTCGGTAAATTCGGGGACGGTTGCCTTAATTACCTAAATTCAGTCGAACATCCTTGAAAGAATTTAGGTAATTAAGGCAACCGTCCCCCCTTGCTGTGCTACGCAAGTTGTCCTACGATCGTGGCACTATGCCCAAAGCAAAAAATCCGATTCCTGAAGGATTCCGTACGCTTACACCGCATATCACCGTAGCGGGGGCGGCGAAGTACATCGATTTCCTTAAACGTGCATTCAACGCGGTCGAAGTTTCGCGATCGTCCGAACCCGGAGGCAAGTTGATGCATGCGCACGTCCGCATCGGCGATGCCGACCTGATGCTCAATGATCACTTTCCAGAGTTCGGCGCGCCCCCGATCGTCGAGGGAAATTGGCCACTTGCACTGCATCTGTACGTTCGAGATGCCGATGCCGTTTTCGCGCAAGCCGTATCTGCCGGCTGCACGGTGGTTATGCCGATCGCTGATCAGTTTTGGGGCGACCGGTACGGCTACGTCAAGGATCCTTTTGGATTTAACTGGGGGATCGCCACGCATGTCGAAGATCCCACACCCGAGGAACTGGCGGAACGCCAGGCCAAAATGTTCGGGGGCGGAACGGAAAGGCACAGTTGACCGACCTTACCCCTGCGAAGGCCGATGGCCGTAGTGTATTCTTTTGGAATATGTCAAAACCCACTGCTCACGGCTCTCCCAGTGCGGCAGTGTTCGAGGAGTGCATTTTGTGAGCGATAGCACTGCAGAAACTTTTGGAGCCGCGCTTCCTGTCTCGGCGGCAGAAACCGTAGCTAAAGGCAAGACGATCCTCGGTCATCCGGCCGGCCTGTTCGTACTTTTCTTTACCGAGATGTGGGAGCGATTTTCCTACTACGGGATGCGAGCGCTTCTCGTGCTGTATATGACCAAGCACTTGATCGCAGCCGTGCAGGATGGATCCACCTACGTCTTTGGGTTCGGTTCCCTTCGTTACGCCCTGGAGTCGATCTTCGGCGCAATGACCATTCAGCCGCTGGCTTCTCAGATCTATGGCCTGTACACGGGCTTCGTGTATTTGACCCCGTTTTTCGGGGGAATGCTGGCGGATCGCATTCTCGGGCAGCGGAAGACGGTCGTGGTCGGCGCGATTTTGATGGCCATCGGCCACTTCCTCATGGCCATGGAGTCGATGTTTCTGCTGGCCCTTTTGTTTTTGATTCTGGGTAATGGCTGCTTCAAACCGAATATCTCAACGCAAGTTGGAAGTTTGTATCCGCAAGGGGATCCTCGCCGCGACCGTGCATTCACGATTTTTTACATGGGCATCAACCTCGGCGCATTTTTCTCGCCGCTCGTGTGTGGAACGTTAGGACAGGTGTATGGCTGGCATTACGGATTTTCGGCAGCTGGAGTGGGGATGGTGCTCGGCCTGATTATCTATCTTTGGGGACGGCCCTACCTTGCTCAAGATCAACTCACACGCGCTAAGGCCGCCCACGTGGAGAAAGCAGCTCTCACGCCGGCGGAGTGGAAAGCGATTGTGGGCTTGATGGTAGTTTGCACGCTCAACATCGTTTTCTGGGGTGTCTACGAGCAGCAAGGGAATACTCTCCAGATTTTTGCCGACAAGAACACCGACTGGCACATCTTCGGATTCGAGATGCCGTCCACATGGTTTCAGGCGATCAATCCGATGTTCATCTTTCTGCTTGCCCCGTTGCTGAACATCTTTTGGGGATGGCAGTCCAGGCGGAGGTCGGAGCCGGCAAGCGTAACGAAGATGGGCATCGGCTGCATACTGCTCGGGTTACCGTTTCTGGCGATGACGTTTATCGTTAATGGGCTCGGTGAAAACGACCGCATCAACTTCATGTGGCTGGTCGGCTGTGCGTTCATTTATACGATCGGCGAACTCTATCTTTCCCCCATCGGATTGTCGCTGGTGACCAAAGTAGCGCCTGCGCGGCTCGTGAGTATGTTGATGGGTATGTGGTTCCTGTCGAATTTCTTCGGAAACTATCTGGCCGGGTATCTCGGCACGTTCTACGAGAAGATGTCGCACGAATCATTCTTCCTGATGCTGATGGCCCTGGGAGTCGCGGCTGGTCTCGCGATTCTGAGTTTAGGAAAACCGCTTCGGAAAGCGGTTGGCCACAATACTTAAAACCAGCTGCCTTTACTCTCGAATGAAATCGCGGGAGACGAGTTGGATTGCCTGCCGCGCGGCGCGGCGCACATGTTTCGTTTTTAGCGGCGATTTAAGAAATCTGTTCAAACCGGCAAGCAAGGCTTGGCGGCATGATGCCGATGCGTGTTCCAACTCTTCTTCAACCGCAAGGCTCGTCTTCAGCAGATGCACCGAAAAAATCGGATCCCGAAGGCCGTGATCGAATAGCCGTTCACGAACATCGCGAAAGAATGCACTGGCGTCTGCGACCGCCCATGCGTCTGGATCGACTGCACGATCGATGAAGTCGACGTTGCGTCCGAGAAAACAGGCCATCTGAGCCAGTGCGGGCTTCCAGAACTGCGGATAGCGGCAGCAAAGCTTCCGCGCGGCATTCGCCATTGTGAGTCCGTGGGTGAAGTCGAGCCAGCTTACGTTCTGGCTGACGGGGCCGTCGCTTCGAGCGTCGTAGCTCACGTCATAGTAAAGAAGATTGAGGGCGAGTGCCTCGAGCAGTCGATCATACAGTTGCGCGACACCATGTTTCCCAAAGTTCGTGCGAAGCCATTCGAAGGCCGTTGTGATGCCGGCCGGAAAGGGAACGGCCGGACCGTCGCCGGAATGAGGAAAACTCTTTGGCGATTCCAGTAGCGCCAGCGTAGGCGCGTAGTCTTTGAATTCCGGCAGTAGATCTTCGCGTGTCGTGTAGCAAAGATGTCGAGCCAACGGGAGCACGAGTACCCGTTCCACCCCTCCACCTAATGCTTCGATGAGTTCTGCGGTTTTTGAAACGTAAATCACGCTATGACCAAAATCGTTGTAGTGGGCGAAAGCTGCCGCACTGAATGCCTCTTCCAAATCCGGCCAGTGCAGTTCGTCCGCAAGTGCTCTGGACACCATTGCTTCGACCTGATGCACCGCTTCGTCCTCAACAGCCGCAAGAAAAGCGTCGCGTTCGAAGGATTCGTGGCT
>DATFXZ010000711.1:0-5728 GCA_035315305.1 Terriglobia bacterium
CCCGATGACAATCGTTGGCGTCTCTGCTGCGGGCTTTGTCGGGCTCGATCCCGCGCAATCGCCCCAGATTCGCGTGCCGATTCTGATGAAGCCCGTCATGCTGCCGGACTGGCCGTGGCTGCGCATAGATGATCGGCGCGCACGCTGGGTGCAAGTGTTTGCGCGTCTTAAGCCCGGCTACACCGTCGAGTCTGCAGCAGCACCCCTGCAAGGCTTGTTCCAGCAGTTACGGGAATACGAGATGACGCTGCCTGCCGCCGCCAAATGGAGCGCGTACGGTCGTGAACAGTTCATGAAAGGAACGCTCCACGTTGAAAAGGCGGACACTGGATTTTCCGAGCTGCGCAACAACTTCTCCAAGGCACTCATGGTTTTGATGGTCATGGTCGGCCTGGTTCTGTTGATTGCATGCGCCAATGTCGCGAATCTCCTCATTGCCCGGGCGCTGGCTCGACAAAAAGAAATCTCAGTACGTCTGTCGCTTGGGGCGTCGCGTATTCAGCTGATCCGGCAACTGCTGGTGGAGAGCATGGTGCTGTCGTTTATTGGCGGCGTCATCGGAGTCGCGCTCGCGTTTGCGATGACTCGCGCCTTGCTAACCCTCGTGCCCGCCGAAGGGAATCCCCTTCTCATCAGGCCCGCGCCAGATTCACGCATTCTGCTCTTCACATTAGGTGTGACGATTGTAACCGGCCTGATCTTCGGTCTTGTTCCCGCATGGCGCGCCAGTCAGCCGGATCTTTGGACGACAATGAAGGACACGGTCGGGTCTATTGCCGGCGCGCGAGGCAGCTCGCTCTTGCTGCGCAAAAGTCTGATCGCTGCGCAGGTTGCGCTTAGCTTCCTACTGCTCTTCGGCGCCGGCCTTTTTGTACGCAGTCTGCAAAACCTCAAAGGCGCGGACACCGGCATTAATGAAATGCACAACCTCGTAACGTTCCAGCTCTCGCCAGCGCTGAACGGTTATGACACGCCGCGTGCGGTGAATTTCTATCGCGAACTGCTGGACAATATTCGCGCGATACCCGGAGTCAAAGCCGCCGGTTACGCAGTCGTCCCACTCCTTCATGGCGACGAGTGGGACAGCTCGATGTCTGTTGAAGGTCATCAGGCGAAGGACGGCGAAGATATGCAGGCATTCATGAATGCGCCGTCTCCAGGGTATTTCCAGGCCCTGGGAACCCCAATTCTAGAAGGCCGCGATTTTGATTCCCGCGATATGCGAGAAAACGCTAAGGTCGCAATCGTCAATCAGCGGTTCGCAAAACACTTCTTCGGTGACAAGAGCGCGGTTGGCCGGCACGTAGGCCAGGGTGTTGGTCCGGATACGAAGCTCGACGTCGAAATCATCGGTGTTGTCGCGGACACTCTATACGAAGGTCCGCGCGAAGGCGTCCGGCGACAGGTCTTTATTCCGAACTACGGAAACAACTCGACCGTTTTTTATGTGCGCACCGGGAGTGGGTCTAAATCAACCTACGCGTCGGTCAGAAACGTCGTGAAGAAGCTGGATTCCTCCCTGCCGATTTATGAGCTGAAGACGCTCGAGAAGCAGCTCGATGAAACATTGCTCACTGAACGCTTGATCGCGCTGCTCTCCGCCGGATTCGGACTTCTCGCCACGGTGCTCGCCGTCATCGGCCTGTACGGCGTAATGGCATTCATCGTCGCCCGTCGCACGAAGGAACTCGGGTTGAGAATGGCCCTCGGCGCGCAGCGCCGTTCGGTGATCTGGCTTGTAATGAGAGAGGTGCTGATTCTCATCACGATCGGCCTCACTGTCGGTGTACCTTCGGCGATCGGCCTCGGCCGGTTTGTTTCTGCACAGCTGTACGGCATTCAGGGAACCGATGCTCACACCGCCATCATGATGGTTATCATGCTGTCTGCCGTCGCGGCTGCAGCCGGCATGATTCCGGCTCACCGCGCCAGTCGCATTAACCCTATTGCGGCTTTGCGGTTTGGTGAATGAATGAGGAGTTATGAGTTTTGAGTTATGAGTTTTCAGTCAGGCGGATCTACTCAAAACTCATAACTCAGAACTCATAACTGTTTAGCTTACGGGTTCGGGCCGTCGCCGCCGGATGATCCCGCGAACACTTTCTTTCCATCACTAAGCGTCACGTTGGTCGCGTTCAGGAGACTGGAGCCGTCCTTGGCGAGCGATCCATTGACGGTCACATTTTCACCAACCTTGAGGTCGTTCCGTGTCCAGCCGCGCCTGATGAGCATTGCCGGAGCAGCCAGCTCGACTTCCCAGTTGACGACTTTTCCCGCGGCATCTTTCACGTCCATGAAGAACCGTGCGTGCGGGTTGATCCAATCGACTTTTGTGACAGGTCCAGTGAGAGTCGCGGGCTTGTTCCTGTCGTACTGTGCAGCGAATGAATGGTGTGCAAGAAGGGTCTTTGAACAAATCCCAAAAACAATTACACCCAGGACGGCTGCGGTAAATGAAGCAGTTGTTTTCATAAACTATTTCGCGCCGACGTAGTGCGTGGCGTCACGATCCTCACAGATGAATTCGATTAGTTCCGTGTCGAGCATAATACGTTGGTTGACTCTGACGGTAAACGGCTTCGTGTATGCCTTCGGATCATCGATCGTTACATCGATTTCGAGATTACCGAAATTGGGTCGCCGGAAACGCTCGATCATTTTTCCGGCATTTGTCAGCGGGTTTCCGATGATATCCAGCCAGTCGTCGTCACGGAATCCCGTCGTCTCTACTACGAGTGTGTCGCCCTCCCACCTTCCGACAGAGTAGCCATACCACCATGGATCGGCATCTTTGCTCGGCAACGGTCGACCATCTGTGAAGATTTGCCGCAAACCGCTGTTGGCCTCATAAATGATGTAAACAGCGCCTGGGGTCTGAACGATCTTTCGCGGCTGAGGATGATTATGAAATTGCATGTTGCCCATTGGCAGGCAATGCGCGTCAGGGTTGTCTTTGCTGTTGTCGGCCATGCGCTTCTTCACCAGCTCTGCTGCCCACGGTTGCAGCGGCAAGCCTTCTTTGATGCCGGCGCCGACATCACGAAACGTCGCGAGCGGGGGTGTGCCCGGCGGTGGAGGAGGTGGCGGCGCGGGGTTTGCACCTTGTCCTCGCTGTCCAGCGGGTGGCCTGTTGTTTTGCCAGATTCCCGAGAGATCCGGCTTCCCGTCAGCCGTTTTGGGCGCCGGCGCGGTCAGGTTCGGCTTTCCGTCCGGTCCCTTGGGAACTGCCGGTGTCGGATAAGAGGGCCACTGCGCTTGCAGTCCCGGTGTGAGCACGATGAGAACTGCTATCGCGCAGACCGTATTGTGGAAGATCTTCATCTCAAGCCTCCTGGGAATCAGCCACAAAGAGGCACAAAAGGCAATGTTGTGGATTTTGTGCCTCTTTGGGGCCGATCGTTCCTGAATTTCATGCACCGAGCTGCGATGCCAAGTCGAGCATGTCCTTGGATACGACGTCAAATTGCCCCGGATTGGCTTTGTCAGCCTGCCGAGTAGGTCCGTATTCGTTTGGTCTGTAGATAAAGCCGGTCCGCAATCCATAACTACGCGCCGCATTGAGATCGCCAAGATGAGCAGCGACCATCATGACTTCTTCCGGCTTCAAACCAAGCAGATCGACGGCGGTCAGATAACTTTCGCGATCCGGCTTGTAATGCTTTGCCAGTTCCGCCGACAGAATGAGGTCCCAAGGGAGACCGGCATTCTTGGCCATGTCGGCCAGCAGAGCGACATTTCCATTCGAGAGCGGCGCGATGGTGAATTTCTTTTTGAGGCGCCTCAAACCGGCAATCGAGTCGGGCCACGGTTTCAATCGATGCCACACGCGATTCAAGTGATCCTTCTCTTGTTCCGTCAGCGCCGGCATCATCCGGAATTCCATCAGCAACTCGTCGAGGATCATGCGATGCAGGTCATCGAGCTTTGTCCACGGAAGTTGCCCTTTTCGCACTTTGTCCATGGAAGGTGCGTAGCCGGCGCGCCATTTGTCGGCAAATCCGGCCCAGTCGATCTCCAGGCCTTTCGTTTTGCTCCAGGCTTTCCCTTCTTCAACGATCGACCCACGCCAATCGACGACCGTACCAAACGTGTCAAACACCAACGCTTTCGGTGTAACCGCTGGCTTAGCTATACCAAACGTCGGCAGGACCTCCACGGCCGCTCCTATGCTGATAATTTTTAACAGTCGTCTGCGGTTCATTTCAGGGGATTATACGCCTCTATTCACAGCAACAAACTGACAGCTGCTGCCGCCAAGGCAGCCAAAAGCAGCGACAGTGATACAGGAGTTAATACCGTGTTAAGCGGGTGATTGTCTTCCATGACATATCCGTTTATGCGGCCCTGCGCGATAAACGCTGAACCCAATGAACATAGAGAGAGGATCGCCGCAGCGATCAATAAGCCTTGTGTTACATGCGATACGTCTCGCCGCAAGACCAGCAGCAGAACGGATGCGATCCAGCCGATCATGCCGACAACACCAAGCAGCCTCAGCCGGCTGATCTCACGCTCTGCCGCCTGCCTGCGAAGCTCCATTCGCATGGTTTCTTCGGCACGCCGGCGCTGCTCTTCCAAATGGGCCCGCTCGAGTTCCAAGCGTGCCTCATCGCGGTTGAATGCTTCCTTTAGCGCCGAAATGACGACATTCGTGAGCCGCATCTCGACTTGATCCGCAAAGCTCGTGGCCGGGGTGGGCCGATCGGCGGATTTCGGCGCCTCCGTTGGTTCTTGCTTTGCAGCGTCCAGTACGGACATAAACGTATCGAACACCTTAAAAACTTTGCCAAAGTCCACTTCGTAAGCACCTGCTTTATCAATTTGAACCCCAGCACTATCGCACCAATGCGGGCAGGAAAACTAGGGCGGTGCATTTGCGTCCAATCATTTCTTTCCGATACACTGCCCCCCGCGAAGAATTTAGGAGCTGATGTATGGCGAAGGTAGGAATCCGTGGGTTGGTGAGCTTAGCTATTGCAGGTCTCGTGTTGGTGTGCACTTCCGTAGGTGCATGGGCCCAAGTCAATGCGACGATCTCCGGAAAAGTCGAAGACCAGACTGGCGCTGCTGTGGGCGGCGCAATGGTGACGGTCAGGAGTCTCGAGACCGGAGCAACACGCATTGTCACGACAGATGAGACGGGCAACTATCGAGTTCTATCTCTCCCGGTCGGTCCGCAAGAAGTCCGAGCCGAAAAATCCGGCTTCCGGGCAGCTGTGCGTACGGGAGTCAACCTGGTCGTCGGCCAGGAGGCAGTCGTGGACCTGAAACTGGACATAGGGCAGGTTGCGCAGGAAGTCACGGTCTCTGTAGACACGCCATTGGTAGATGCGACGACGGCGAACGTATCCGGCCTGGTGGGGGAACGTCAGATCAAAGAACTGCCGCTGAACGGCCGCAGTTTTGACAACCTCATCACGCTAAACCCAGGAGCGATCAACTACACCTACAAGAGTCCCGGAACCGTCACAAGTCAGGGTAATACCTTCTCTGTTGCAGGGCGGAAACCGCTGGAAAACATCTTCTTGTTGAACGGCGTTGAATATACTGGCTCTAGCCAGCTTTCCATCACTCCTGGGGGTGTGAGCGGATACCTGCTGGGAATCGATGCTGTCCGTGAATTCAACGTCTTGTCGGGCACGTACTCTGCCGAATATGGAAAGCGGGCGGGCGCGCAAGTAACCGCTGTAACCCAGTCCGGAACGAATCAATTCCATGGCTCTGTTTT
>DATFXZ010000712.1:0-2655 GCA_035315305.1 Terriglobia bacterium
AATAACATCTTATGGTCCTTGAATTGGAACTCGGGCTTTGAATCAGGTCCTTCATGTTTGGAGACGAAAATAACGCCCGACCCTTTTTCATCCGGATATTTGCTCAGGAAACGCTTTCTAAAATCCTCATCGAAGAGCAACCATACCCGCCGCCAGACCGGCTGAACCTGTTTGATTTGATCCGCTTCGATTTCATAGATCGCCAGGTCCTTCATCCCCCATCGTGCCGCGAACCAGATCGCGACCATTGAGTTGCCGTTCCACTTCGCCAGCGGTTCGTCGCGTGTGCCCTGCCACCGGCCGCCTTCGGTTCCAATTCGTGTCAGGACTGAGTACGGTTTGAGACAGACCAAAAGATTCGGCGGCAGTTCAGCATTCTCGTCGCTGTGAATCGGATACAAAATCGCGAACCGTCCGTTAGGTGACAGACTCTTTTCTCCTACTTCGTATCCTTCCGGAATATTCGCTGCCGATTCGATGGTCGCATCGGCCCCTGACGTCTCGTTTGCGTAAAACGTGATTGCAGTGACGAGGCATGTTACGAGGACTAGCATAAATAGTTTCATGAACGTCTCTCCGGCGAACATCAGCGAGAACGATGAACAGGACAATCATTGGCCGTTGAGCATTGGACGCTCGCTCGCAATTTATTGAAGTCGTTGCTTGCGATCTCACCTGCCGCGCTCGCCACTTACCGTCTTGTCGGGCATCGCACACGCTCTGTTTCTTCTTCCTTCTTCCTTTTGCACTTCTTCCTTTCTTGAATGCGTCCATTCAACGATCAACGCGAAGACCGCTACGTCGTTAACCTTGAACGGCTCGATATCGCATCGACGCTGAGCAGGCTGAGGGCAAGCCGCCTCCAACATGAGCCCTAGAAGCCGGCGCGCCCCGGCGCGGAATTTCCTCCAATGACCCGGCTTCCTGCCCTCACACTAGGCTTGAGCCCGACTGCTGACCAGCTATCCTCGCAACCATGCATCGTGACCATCACTGTTGGTACTCCGAACGCCTTAATCGACACATGGGGATTGCCATTTACGGAAATTACGGCGCGCCCATCCTCGCATTCCCGACGAGCTGTGGCGACGAATGGGAGATGGAAGGCCAGGGAATGATTCGCACCCTCGGCCCTTACCTCGAGCAGGGGCGAATTCGAATCTTCTGCATCAACAGCGTGAACAGCGATTCATTTCAAAACAAGGGAGCACATCCTTATCATCGGAGCTGGATGCAGGCGCAGTACGACGCCTATGTGGCAAACGAAGTTTTCCCGTTCATCGATTCACAGTGCCAGACGCCGGGGATCGGGATTGCCACACTCGGCGCATCGCTCGGTGCCTTTCATGCGGCCAACACTCTCTTCAAACATCCCGATCACGTGAAGCGTTGCTACGCGCTTTCAGGCGTCTACGACATGCGGGACTCGATGGACGGAATGTACGACGACAACTTCTACTTCAATAATCCGGTCGATTACATGTCGAACCAAAGTGACCCATGGTATCTCCATCAATACCCGAGTTGCGACATCCATCTGGCGAGCGGCTGTGGTCCATGGGAGAACAGCGGGCCGACCTATCGAATGTCAGAGATCCTCAGGAACCGAGGCATCGCGCATCATCTGGACGACTGGGGTCCGCAGGGCGGGCACGAATGGCCGTACTGGCATCACCAGATGTGGGAATACATCGGCGCACACTACTAAGAAAACGCTCGACTCGTTAGGGCCATTCACCATGGCAAAGAAAGTCACCGGCGGTTGCGCCTGCGGATCCATCCGCTACCAACTCGTCGACAAACCAATGTTCGTCCACTGCTGTCATTGCGACGACTGCCAGCGACTGACGGGCAGCGCGTTCGTACTCAACGCTATCATCGAGACTCGCGCGATCAAGTTGCTCTGCGGCAATCCGGTACCCGTGCCAGTGCCGCGCGAGAATGGTCCGCACGACATCTATCGCTGCCCCAAGTGCGAGACTGCAGTCTGGAGCGATTACGGGCAGCGCCCCAATCTCCGATTCGTGCGCGTCGGCACACTCGACAAACCTGGCGCTTTCAAGCCAGACGTCCACATCTACACCCGCTGGAAAGCGAAGTGGCTCAAATTGCCGAAAGGGACGCCGTCATTCCGGGATTACTACCAGACTAGGAAGCTGTGGCCCGAGGCCAGCCTCAAACGCCTCAACACCGCCCTCGGCCGGTAACGTGTATAAAGCAACAGGCGGCCCAACTGGTCACCCATCACTGCCATTATCATAAGCCGCTCCGATGCATGCTCGCTGAGTTGAGCGTTGGACGTTCGGCGTTGGGCGTGGACGCCTGCTCGCGATTTTTCGGAGTTGAACATCGTTCTGCCCGATTAAACGAATCCGGATAGAAGGGCAAAAAGGCTACCAAAGTTACCCTGACCTCGAGCGGGTGCCTCCTATTGTGAAGGACACCAATTAAAGAACAGAAAGAGAAAAACATATGGATAAGAAAACTAAGATCGTGGTCATCGGAGGCACTGGCCACATCGGAAGAAAACTGGTAAACAATCTTCGCCACCGTGGCCAGGAGGTGGTTGCCGCATCGCCTTCCTCGGGCGTCGACACCTTTACTGGCCAGGGACTGGCTGATGCCCTAACAGGCGCTCAAGTCGTTGTTGACGTC
>DATFXZ010000713.1:0-3822 GCA_035315305.1 Terriglobia bacterium
AAACAGCAAAAGGCTCTTTCGGACGAGCGCCGCTCAATGGTCGGAACCGGAGACCGCAGCGAAAAGATTCGGACTTACAATTACCGGGAAAACCGCGTTAGCGATCACCGAATCAATCTGACTCTTTACCGGCTGGATTCCATCATGAACGGTGACGTCGCGGAAATCCTCGACGCACTCAATACCCACTTCCAAGCAGAACGTCTCAAAAAAGAACTTGTGGCGTGACAATCCGGGAAGCGCTCCGATCTGCCGTTGAGCGCCTCGAGCTGCATCACGTATCGAATGCGCGCCTGACGGCTGAGCTTGTACTCGCACACGTATTATCGGTGGAACGAGAGCATCTGTATGCTCACGACGATCGCGTGCTAAACGAGCAAGAGCTGCAGATGTTGGAGGACCGGCTGTATGACCGGATCAGCGGCGTCCCGCTTCAATACATCGTGGGACGGCAAGAATTCTATGGCCGATACTTTCGCGTCAATCCCTCGGTTTTAATTCCCCGCCCTGAAACCGAGTACATCATCGAAGCAGTGCTGGACATCCAGGGGACGAGGGGGCTGCCCCCACGTCCCCTGTCGATGATCGATGTCGGCACTGGATCGGGATGCATTGCGGTCACACTGGCTTTGGAGCTTCGCGGCACGCAGGTTTTCGCGGCGGACGTTTCATTCGAAGCTCTACTGGTCGCACGCGAGAATGCAGCCACTTTAGGGGCACCGGTTCGGTTCGTATGTATGGACGTGCTTGATGCCATTCAGACCAGGTTTGATTTCATCGTGAGCAACCCACCGTATGTTCGACGGAGTGAGCTTTCCCGGCTACAGCGTGAAGTCCGCGAACACGAACCGCATGTCGCGCTGTTTTCGCCCGAGGACGAACTAGCGATTTATCGGCGGCTGATTGTTGGCGCGGAAGAAATGTTGAAGTCGGGCGGGCACGTCATCATGGAAGTCGGCATCGGAATGGATGAGCGTGTGTTGTCGTTGTTTGGCCCAAGGTGGGACGCGCTTCCGACAAAGACGGATCTCCAGGGTATCCCGCGAACCGTCATTGCGATGTTGCGGTGAGAATTGTCATCTCAGGATCAATCGTCAATGACTCCGGTTTCTTGCCGATACGAAACTTGAACTGTCCCTCCGAATCGCCCACTTGAACTGTGCCCAAATACTGCCCATCGGCAAAGATAGGAACAGGCATCGTGAAGTCGTCAGGCACACCTGTCTGTTCAATCTTGCCTTCGATCGTGAACTCATTTCCGGACGCTTCGATCTTGTGCTCCGTCGCGTAAGTCGGCAAACCCGTCGCAAAGACCCACTGATCGAAAAACCAATCGAGCTTCTTACTCGCATACTTCTCCGCGACGCTTTTGAAATCCCAGGTTGACGCCGCCCTGTCGCCATACGTCTCTACGAATTCCTCGAGCATCGCCAGAAACCTCGCATCGGGATTGGGTCCGTCCTGCCGCAGCATCATGCGAATCATGTGAATGATCCACACACCTTTTGCGTAAACGGCACGATAACCGGAGGGCGTAAGCGTTGAAGCAAGCCGCCGGCCCAGCCAAATCGGACCGGCGCTTTCGACCGGCTTCAGTTCGTCGCGCGCGTCTTTCAGGAGCTTTTGCACCTGAGTTCTGTTTGGATCATTGAGGTCTGCCGACATTGCAGCGAGATATCTCGACAGTCCTTCAACCAGCCACTGATCGTGATAACTCGCAGGAGCGACGTTGCGTCCTGAATATTCCAGTGTTGTCCCAGGCGGATTCCTTCGCAAAGGTATGTCCGATTTAACGGAAGCAATCGTTTGCTGATGCTGCGCGGGGTACCAATACTCTTGCCCAGTCGCTGGTCCGCCATAAGTAAACCGCAACGTCAAGTTTTGATCTCGTTTCAACGGATCAGGCAGTACGGCAATCAAACTACTCGTGGTTGAAGACTGATAGAAGGGCACGCTATCTGTATCGGTCATCAGAGATGCAACTCGCAAAGTTGGAGCAAGATCGAAAATCAAAACTCTTGCTGTCTCGGCGCGGCCTTTGACGCGCATGGTCGCTTTAGCGTCGATCTTATTGTCCGGGCCGAGGGCGCCATCAATTTCGTACGAAAGAATATCGATTGCCGACTTATGCTCGTGTGCAACAGCTTCCGGATTTCGCGCCTCGCTTCTCTGATTGAAACTCGCCCAGACATCGGTTATCCCAGTACCACCGATATCGTGAACCTGGAAGACAGAGACTTCTTCTATAGCGCGCAAGTCATAGACGACGTCGAACCATCCTCTTCTGTTCCCGTTCAGTTCACCTAGAAAGAACGTTTTACCTCCCGGCTCCAACAAATCGGCCAATAGCCGTGAGTTCACTGCAGTCGCGCGAGCGGCGATAGCCATATCCCAAGGCTCGAACTGTGCAGCGTCATTCGCAGTGACGTCCTCTGCGGCGTGATCGGCAATTTCCTTACTGATTTCTTCGTAAGTGTTGTCGGTGAACCGGAGGATTGCTGTCTCAAAGGTCTCGTTAAGGACCGGTGTGCCGGTGAACTTATAGACCTGCTCTTTCTCGATTGGGTCGGGTGGAATGGCGACGATTTCACCACTGCCGATGAATACAGCGCCTGTAACCTTTCCGTTGATCGGTTCCAGAAAGGCGATCACACCGCGACTGAGTGCGACGGTCAGAACATCACGACGAATCGTGATATCGCGAATGTAATGGATATGACTCTTGTCTAGTCGGATCTTCGATAGCTGGGCCAGGATCTCCTGTGCTTCGCCCGGCGGCGCGGCTTGAAAAAGACCTCCGAGTATGGCCATGAACAGACCGAGCAGAGCTTGCATTGTGTGGAATTTTACATGAAATGGGAACTGTTGAGCCGCGGATAGCGCGGATGAGATGGATGGAAAACCCCAGTCTTCCATCCGCCTCATCTGCGCTATCCGCGGCTCGATAACTCTCGGGAATTGAACTTATACAAGATTCTTCCGATACCACTCGACGGTAGCGCGCAGTCCTTCCTCGAAGCTGACCTTCGGCTCGTATCCCAAATGCTCTCTTGCGCGTGTGATATCGGCCTGAGAATGTTTGATATCACCGCTTCTTGGTTCCGCATAAATGGGAGAGATGTCCACGCCAACGATTTTGTTGATTTGATGAAGCATCGAATTCACTGTAATTCGATCGCCACAAGCGACGTTGAAAACTTGCCCTGCAACACCTGGCACTTTGCACGCGAGCAAATTCGCTTCAACCACATTTTGCACGTAGGTGAAGTCACGCGACTGTAGACCGTCGCCATAAATCGTGGGCCGGCGGCCCTGCAATACGGCAGGAATGAATAGCGCCAGGACGCCGCTGTATTGGGATGTCGAATCCTGTCGCGGTCCGAAGACGTTGAAGTATCGCAAGGACACTGTTTCAAGTCCGTAAGCTTTCGTGAAAACCTGGCAGTACATCTCGGCGAACAACTTTTGTGCGCCATAGGGCGAGAGCGGGTTGGGCATCATGCTCTCATGTTTCGGAAGCGTTGGACTATCACCATATAAAGAAGAAGAGGACGCGTACACAAAGCGCTTCACGCCAGCATCACGGCACGCAAGCAACAGGCTTAGTGTACCGTTCACATTCGCGTTGTGAGATTTGAGCGGATCGAGAATCGATTTAGGGACCGAAGGTATCGCGGCCTGATGGATGACGTAGTCGGCTCCCTTTAGAAATTGCGCGAGGTTTTTTGTCTCTGCAAGGTCGGCGTCAATGATTTCCACGTCGTTCTTGAATGCGTCAATGTTTTCGCGTTTACCGGTGGAAAAATTGTCGATGACCTTCAC
>DATFXZ010000714.1:0-7443 GCA_035315305.1 Terriglobia bacterium
CTCAGCGGTGACCGGAACAAGCTCCACGTCCGGAGGCCTCGCGCCTTGGAACAGCGACATCAACAGATCCACATGGTGACTGAGATATACCGCGCTGGAAGCAATCAGCGTCGGAACAAAGCAGAGGACATAAAAGATCACCAGCAGCCGGAATCGAAACACGCGGCCAAACGCGTACCGGGCCAGAATCCAGAAGCGCCATCTTCCCGGTGTGCGCGGGCCATCATACTCACGATATCCGCGTCTATGGACGGCCATTGGGTCCCTCCATTGCTTTGAGGAAAATGTCCTGAAGCGAATCCCGCTTGTAATCCAATCGGCGGATCTGAACGCCGGTCTCTGATGCGATGCGGTAAAGATCCCGCACTTCGACCGTTTCGGGAAGAATCATCTTGAGTCTTCGATTTCCATTAACGGCCAACTCACAACCGATCTGTTCGACGTTCGTAAGAAACGCGTGGGTTTCGCCGCGTGTTTCCATTTGGATAAATTTCCGGTTCGTTCGTCGCTCAGACTCGAGGTTGCACTGGCTCACAATCAATCCATCTTTCAGAATGACGACTTCGTCGCAGCATTCCTCGACGTCCCGCAACAGATGTGAGCACAGAATGATGTGTGTGTTGCGGCTGTCACGAATTTCGCGAATGATCTCCAACATCTGCTTGCGCCCGTGTGCGTCGAGTCCGTTCGTCGGCTCGTCCAGGATCAACATGCGGGGGCCATGCACGACAGCCACAGCCAGTTTGGCCATCTGTTTCATACCCAGTGAATAAGTACCGACGTCCCGGTATCGCGCCTCGCCCAGGCCAAGATGGAAAAGCGTTTCATGGGCTCGTTCCAAGGCATCAGCAGGCGGCAAGCCGGCAAGTTCGGCCATCATCCGGACCAAACGTATTCCCGTCATCCTCGTAATGAACGAATCGTTTTCCGGCATGTAGCCGATCGCGTGGCGGATCTCGCGGATCTGCGTGCGGACGTCCATTCCGAGAACTCGAGCGGAACCTCTTGTTGCATGAAATCCCAAAAGAGTTTGAATCAGAGTGCTCTTGCCGGCCCCGTTCGGCCCCAGCAGTCCGATTGCTCGTCCGGAGAACGCCCCGGTGAGGTCTTTGAGGATTGGGCGGCCGTTGAAAGAGACGGACAGGTGGTCGAGTTCTATTGCCGGAATCACTTGCGACGCTCCTTCAGAAACCACAAAGACACAAAGCGGCGAAGCCGCAACCAAATGGCGAGCGTAGTCCCCTCCTTGTGAGGAGGGGTGGCTGCGGCATCAAGAAAATTTTGGCGCAGCCCACCTCAGTGCCGCAGACGGGGTGGTCGCTCACAAGTCACATTCCGGCATGAGCGACCACCCCGTCCGCTCCAACAAGGAGGCTTCGCGGCATTTTCTTTATGTCGCGTCCACCCCTCCTCACGAGGAGGGGACTACGCTCGGCCAAAAAGTATTCTCGAAAAAACAAGCAATGACACCTCTGTGTCTTTGTGGTTTCGAACGTATATCACGCGTCTCCTAATTTCGCCCTGTGGATACGGTATCCATCATGGTTCGAAGGCCCCCCAGCATCAACACATTGAACGCAAGATCGCCCTGATAACCCATGACAATCCGATTGGCCTCGCCGCTTGCACAAACCAACGTGGCGGGCGTGAGTTCGACCGTCTGCCGCAGCGTCTGCAACTGTTCTGACGTAATACCGCCCACGCCGGCCGGCACGTAGCTGGCAATCGATCCGGCCGTTTCAAGAAGATTCTGATACAGGATGGCCGAACAATTATCGACGCCGTCAGCCGGCATCATGGAACGAAATTTTGCAGAGTTTGCGATCGACGACCGGCTTTGTTGGTACTGAAGAGCCAGGCTCACCAACCCGCGCGACGGAGCAGCGATGATGTAGCCCAATGCATACGTGTAATGGACTTCCGGTCCTGATACATTCGCATGACCCAGCTTGTAATAGACCTGACCTCCAACGGCTTCCGAACTTAGCGTCAACGCTGGTTGGCCGATTTCAGCGAGATGACTGTTGAGCTGCGCCACAAGTCGCTCGATGGTGTTTTGCAGGCGCCCTGAATCGTAAACTTCAGCCACTAGCTTCCACGAAGGAGTCGGCAGGAACGGCCCGTCCATTGCGAACAAGAACTCGCCGCCAAGCGGCTCGGCAAGATCCCGTCGAATATCGACACCGGGCTCACGCTGAAAGTTCTCGACTTCACCTATACCATGCCTGAAATCTCCGCCGAAGCTGAGGATCTCGTCGAGTATTGCAGCGGCATCCTTCGTGACGGCCGATGCAATACCGTAAGCCTGAGGTGAAACGAATTCCAGCGCGCCCATTGGCGCCGGCGGCGCCAGCCATGCAGCGACGCCGGACCGCTCACCGTTAAAATTCAATTGCGCTTGGGTCACCGCTTTTCCCGACACTTGTTTCTGCTCGAAGACAAGACGGTCGACACCCGTCAAGCCAATGGCGCGTGCCTCTTCCGACCTCTGTGCATCCGAAACGAGTGTTGCCAGATCGGCTGCAAACAATGTCCCTGCGCCTTTCGAGTACGCCTGTGCGATCGAGGCATAAAAGGGACGGCCGGCGAATGCCGTTCCCCCTGACCGCTGCGCCACAATGACGTCGTAGAGTGCGCGAGGTGAACTCGCCAACACCAAAATCGAGTCACCCAGGTAAGCGACAGGCCCGGTCGCGGTCCCACTGAACGTTGCCAATTGAGCGGGATCAGTCAGGAGACGAAACCCATCGCCCGTCCGTGCCATGATGGTATTGATTTCTGTCGAAACACCCGCAGGATTCACAACATTGGCCAGTACGATCACATCCGAGGGTCCGGAACGGCTGCCCGTCACCGCAATAGCGATTTCTTCTCCGAGATGGCCACCGAGAGTTCGAACATGTTCGATCATTTCTTCCAATGTCGGATCTGTTGGAGTCTTGCGCCTGTTTTGTTGCGTCCACCAGGTTTGCAATAGCTGATTCTGCGCGATCTTCTGGCGGAACAGATCATAAGCTTGCCCGAGGACCGTGCTGACATTTGGAAACGCGCCATACACGACGGTGTTCGCCGGTAAGAGCGGCAACAATGTCGAAGTGAAGCGGAGTTGAGGGCCTGGAATACGATCGCGTAAGAAATTATTCACGTCCGCCAGCGCACGCAGAAGCGCCAAATGGGTATCCAGATTTCGACTCCACGAGATCTCTTCTTCTATCGACACTTGGTACAGAGTCGGAGTCGTTGTCACCTGTTGTCCCGGATACAACGATTTTTCGCCGGAGGACTGCTGGGACACGTGCACTTCACCTTGAATGACCGACACACGTGAACCTTTCACTCCCGTGCTGACCGCAAACACTGTGCCCACGACTGAAACCGTGCAGTCTTCAGTGGCCACGTAGAGGTGTCCGTCGCGTTGCTTAGCTGCCTCGACAATGACGCTGCCGCGGTCCAGATTGATACGAATTCCGTCATGCGTGCCGGTCAGGGACAACTGGGATCGCTCGCGCATCTCAATACGCGTACCATCGATCAGTTCAACGATGGCGCGGGAGCCCGCTGCTGTCCGAATCGGCTCTCCAGCTTTTAGTGCGTCGCCTGCCATAACAGGATTCATATTCAATCCGGCGATCCGGTAGAGATGCCCGTCGAGCGTCCGTGCCATTGCGTTCACTTTTACGACAGGCAGTAGGAAGTTCAGGTATCCAGCCTGCTGCACCGCAAGACCGACGATCAAGGACGCCGCAATCGCGAACACGACAGCAGCACGGTTGAAACGGCGTCCAGCATTCCTGGCCATCGGGCGTGCGGGCGGTGTTTCGCCGCGCGCGATATTCAAGGCATTCCGGCACGCCACACATTCATGAGTATGGTCGGTGAACAACAGAGTCTGCGCAGAAGACAAGCGGCCCGCGATATAGTCGGGAATTAAAACGCGGTAATCATTACAGGACGTGAATTTCGGAACAGATGAAAAATTCGGATCGCTGGTTTTTTCTCGTTCTTGAAACTCTTGGCCGATGCGCGACCACACTCGAGCCGCGCAATTTTCCATGTCCGTTGGTTCTGGTTCCGAACTTCGGGCTGCATTGATCGCCGCTTCGAGCATTTTCTTCGAATTGTTGCGATTGGCGTCCATATCAGCTCCCTCCAAGAAACTTACGCATTGATTTCCGGAGACGGCTGCGTGTTCGAAACAGCGTGACGGCAACAGTACCCTTCGAGGTACAGAGAAGTTTCGCGATTTCCTGAACTCTGTACCCTTCGATATAGCGTAATGTGAACATCTCGGCCGCGATCGGGTTCAACTCTGCCAACGCAGTTGTGAACCATTTCCGCAGCTCCGCTGCCGAATGTTCGCGGTGAGGATCCGGCCGGCTTTCCTCGAGCATCAACTCACTGTCACCTAGAGCGACCTGACGGGTACGGGTTCGGATGATGTCCAACGCGATATTCACTGCGGCGCGGTGCAAGTATGCAGGCCACCCACATCGAGGATCGGGAAGCCATTCGCGCCGGACCAACCTGAGGAACAGCGTTTGAAGCACATCTTCGGCGTCCGAAGCATTTCCCGTAATTCGAAATGCTGCCTTGTAGACCATCTCGTGATTCTCGAGGAATGCCTTTTCGATCTCGGTCGCGCGATCGGCGTCAGGATAAATTTCAACCGGCAACTTGAACTCCTAGCTGTTTCTGTCTCCATTTACTTAACGCTTCGCGTCGGAGATGATTAACAGCTTTTTTGCGGCCGCGTAGCGACGGCAGAGTGTAGCCCGAGCGACCCGCTGCCGCCTTCGGCGGCTTAATCTCCCCCTCGTAAGGGGGAGACGCGAGCGAAGCGAGCGAGGGGGTCGCTCACGCATCATCTTGAATTGCGCGCCATCGATTTACGCTATTCCCGTGAAAAAGGTTCCGCAAAGCTCCGCTTATAATCTCCCGTCATGGCCGGTGTGTTCAATCTCAAGAGTCCTCTCAGCTGGATGTTGATCTTTGTACCGGCTGCAATCGTGCTTGAACTGACGCATGCCGATCCCCTTTACGTGTTCACCGCGTCTGCGGCTGGGATTATTCCGCTTGCAGGCTGGATGGGAAGAGCTACCGAGTGGATGGCGGAACATCTTGGATCCGGCATCGGCGGGCTGTTGAATGCAACATTTGGAAATGCGGCAGAGCTAATCATCGCGATTATGGCGCTGCGCGCGGGGCTTCATGAAGTCGTAAAGGCTTCGATTACGGGGTCGATCATCGGCAATATCCTACTTGTGCTCGGAGTTGCGTTACTGACAGGCGGAATCCGGTTTTCGATATTGAAGTTCAACCGCACCGCCGCGTCGCTCTCAACAACCCTGCTGGCCTTAAGTGCAATCGCACTGATCGTTCCTGCGCTATTCCATCGATTAGCTGGAGCCGCGGGGGCTCGTCTCGAGCGGACATTGAGCCTCGAGATTTCTATTGTGCTGGCGATCACTTACGTTCTGAGCCTCGTCTTTGCACTTTATACACACAAGCATCTGTACGTCGGGGAGACGGACGCGGACTGCGATGACGCACTCGGCTTCACGCACGTGCCTATCGGGGTGGCGGCGGTGATACTGCTGGTTTCAACTGGACTGGTCGCGGTACTAAGCGAGTTCCTAGTTGGAGCAATCGAGCACACAGCCAAACGACTCGGCATGTCGGACGTCTTCGTCGGCGTTTTTGTCGTAGCGATCGTCGGGAACGCGGCTGAGCACAGCACCGCCGTGCTTGTTGCATTGAAGAACAAAATCGATCTGGCTGTAAATATTGCTGTCGGTTCGAGCCTGCAGGTCGCGCTGCTCGTGGCTCCGGTTCTTGTCTTTGTAAGCTACGCTTTCGGACGGCCTCTCGATCTCCTCTTTACGACGTTCGAGATTGCAGCCATTACTCTGTCCATTATTGTCGTCCACTTCATCGCAGCCGATGGGGAGTCGAACTGGATGGAAGGAGTTCTCCTGATTGCGGTGTATGCCATCTTCGGGCTGGCGTTTTACACCTTGCCAATGTGATCGGCTTTAGCACGTACGGCAGGAACCACAAAGACACAGAGGCACAGAGACACAAAGAAAGCCGGCAAATAAAAGTCATTGATGCCGGCTTTCTTTGTGTCTCTGTGCCTCTGTGTCTTTGTGGTTCCTAGTTACCTACCGGGAGCGATCCCTTTCCATCCAGCACAAACACTAACAACTTCGGCCGGACCGGTGGTCCCGCAGGCGGCGCATTTGGTCCCGGCGCTGGAGCTGCGGCTGGAGCCTCCCCGCGCGGGGCGCCTTGCGCAGCGGCTCCTGCCAGATCCGGCGGTAACGGTTCTGCGCCGCGAGCACCGGCGCCACCGGCTGCGGTACCGGCACCGCCACCAGGACCGCCTCCCGGAGGAGGAGGAATCTGTCCGGTTCCACCCGCCAAAGCGACGTACTGCTTTCCATCCAGCATGAATGTGATCGGCGGTCCCATTCCTCCACGCAAGCCGGTTTGAACTTCAAAAAGCTTTTCGCCTTTGTCTGCGCTGTACGCCATCAATCGGCCATCGTTGATGACCTGGAACACGAGATTCCCAGCCGTCGTGACGGTTCCACCACCGATTCCTCCTCCGCCAGGTGCACGCCACCGTTCTTTCTGAGTGACCGGATCCCATGCTACGAGCATCCCGCGCTGGCCTTCAGGGGGAGTCGGACCGATGGCGGGCAGAGTCTTTGCCGGCGTTGCGGATTGCTGTGGGGCCGCGCCACGATTGTCAGGTGCTGCCGCAGCGCCACCACCGCCGCGATTACCGCGAAGTAATCCCGTGTTGGATCTCCCGGGGGTGTACGTAAAGTTCGGATCGACCGTGTATGTGCCGCTGCTCGTAGTCGTTGTGGGAATGTAAACCAAGCCGGTACCCGGGTTGTACGACATCGGCGACCAGTTGTGTCCGCCGCCGGCTCCCGGCTGAACCGTCACAGTTCCGCCGCCGTTATCGTAATGCGCTTCAGGATTGATGATGGGACGGCCGGTTTCCGGATCGATGCCCTTAGCCCAAGTGACAGTCGCAAATGGTTGCGCTGAGATGAACGAACCGGTCACGCGATCGAGAACGTAATAGAAGCCGTTCTTGTTCGCTTGCATGATGACCTTGCGGGGACGTCCGTTGACCGTCACGTCGGCGAGAATGAAACCTTGCACACTATCGAAATCCCACGAATCGCCTGGCGTGTTTTGGTAATACCATTTCAGGTCACCCGTATCGGCGTTGACGGCCAGAATCGAGCACACAAACAAATTGTCCTTACCTTTCGATTTGCGAAGCTCTTCAGGCCAAGGGCCGCCGTTACCGGTACCGACGAAAACCAAATTTGTATCGGGATCGTAAGCAACACCGTCCCATACTGTGCCGCCGCCTCCGAGTTTCCACCAATCCCCCGACCATGTCTCGGCTGCTTTCTTCAT
>DATFXZ010000715.1:0-5341 GCA_035315305.1 Terriglobia bacterium
GTTCCCATGGTCTTGAAGGATCACGTCATCGGTGTGCTGAACGTGTACTCCGCCGACGAACGCAGATTTTCAAATGAGGATTTGAGGTTGCTGTCCACTGTTGCCGATCAGGTTTCTCTAGCCTTCGAGAATACGAAGCTCAATGTTGCCATTCAGCAAAGCCAGGAAGCGCTGCAAACGCGGAAGCTCGTTGAAAGGGCCAAGAGCATCCTTCAGAAACAGACGAATCTTTCGGAAGAAGAGGCATACAAGCGTCTTCAGCAGCAAAGCATGAAGACCCGCCGGTCGATGAGAGAAATTGCGGAAGCGGTGATCCTGTCCAGCGAACTGTCGTGATATGGGTATTACCCTAAGGCGGCTGGGAATTTGAAATTGGACGAATCCTGCATCTCAAATCCGAAATCCAAAATCGTAAATTGGACGTACTCCGACTTTAGCTTGAGTTCAATTTAAGATTTCGGGTTTCGGATTTGAGATGCAGGATTCGTCCAATTTCAAAATTTCTGGTGTTTACTCCACGACATTCCGCATTTCCTCTTCGTAATACTTCCGATAGAGGATTTCCCATTCCGCACTGCCTTCTGGAATAGTGCGTTTCTGCGATTCGATCTTTTGGCGGGCAGCCTTGTCGACATCTTCTTCTTTCTTAAGCCACTTCATGAAAATGTCAACGACGGCGAGGCGGATCGTGTTGCGATCTTCAATAAACTCGACGGCATCAATTGAGGCGAGCTTCTCTGTAATCTGATGGGAGAGCAGATTTACCTTTTCGCGGCTCAGGCGCATGCCTACAGCACCAACTTTCGCTCGCGGACCAGTTTGTTTTTGATCAGTTTGAACATCTCCTGGTAGGAGGCACCGCTTTGGCGCATCTGGTCCTGGTACTGGTTTAGTAGCACCCGAACCTCTTCATTCAACCGGTCCTCTAAGTTGATCTCGGCATCCATGACCTGGTAAAGCTGCTCCGCCAGATCCAGGTCTTCCGGCACTTCAATCATCTCCTGCTTGACTAAGTCCTCAGCAATCTTCGTTGAGAGGAGCCGTACATATTCTCTTCTTAACCCCATGGCAAATTCTTATCGTACCAAATTCCTGGGTAGGCCGGGACCGTTTATAATTCACGGATGCAAGAAGCCGTAGTGCGATACGACTGGACCCGCGAAGAAGTTCGCGCCGTTTACGAGACCCGCCTGATCGACATTCTGTTCCAGGCACAGGCAGTGCATCGACAGTATTTCCAACCCGGAGAGGTGCAACTCTGCCAGTTGTTGTCGATTAAGACCGGCGGATGTCCTGAGGATTGCGCCTACTGCCCGCAAAGTGCTCACTACGACACAGGCGTGGAGCGGCAGGACTTGCTTTCTATCGATCATGTTCTGACAACAGCTCGACAAGCACGCGAGCAAGGTGTCACACGCTTCTGTATGGGCGCCGCGTGGCGCCAGGTCAATGACGGGCCGGAGTTCGAATCCGTCCTGGAAATGGTACGGGCCGTTTCGGGGCTCGGCTTAGAGGTTTGCTGTACGCTCGGCATGCTCAATGAATCACAGGCCCAGCGTCTCGCCGATGCGGGATTGTACGCGTACAATCACAATCTCGACACGTCGGCAGAATTTTACGGCGAGATCATCACGACCCGGAGTTACGACGACCGCTTGCGAACACTCGAGAACGTGCGCAAGGCCGGCATCACCCTGTGTTGCGGCGGGATCATCGGCATGGGCGAATCGGACGAGGACCGAATTGGGTTGCTGCATCAGCTTGCAACGCTCACGCCGCATCCGGAGAGCGTACCAATCAACATGCTGGTACGCGTCGAGGGCACGCCTTTGGGCGATGCAGCCTCCGTCGACCCGCTTGTATTGGTGAGGACAATAGCAACCGCGCGCATTCTCATGCCGTCATCGCGCGTGCGACTCAGCGCAGGCAGGCGATCGGTCAGCCGCGAGGCCGTCACGCTGTGTTTCATGGCTGGAGCCAACTCCATCTTCGTCGGCGACAAACTTTTAACGACGCCTAATCCGTCTCGCGACGAGGACGAGGTACTACTGCAGGACCTCGATCTCAGGCCCATGCATCATGCTTGATCGACTGGCCGCAATACTTGCCGCCTTGCGCGGGGCCGATCAGTTCAGGGATCTGAGAAGCTCTGGCGGCATTCCACTCTGCTCCAACGATTACCTGGCATTGGCTACGCATCCTGAACTGAAAGACGCGATTACTCGTGCCGTGGCCGAAAACGCGCGAATTGCTTCGACGGGATCGCGATTGTTGTCAGGCAATGACGCACGGTGGGAGCAGCTCGAATCGGATTTTGCCGCCTTTGTGGGCGCAGAGGCTGCGCTGTATTTTCCGTCTGGTTATGCGGCGAATATCGGGTTGCTGAGTTCTGTGTTGAAACCTGCGGATACCGTATTCTCGGATGCGGCAAACCATGCGAGCCTGATCGACGGCATTCGCCTTTCGCATGCGAAGAGAGTCGTTTTTCCACATCTGGATCTCAACTCCCTGGAAGATGCGCTGCGCCGCGTGAGCGGCAGCGGAGAAAATGTCGTTGTTGTGGAAAGCATCTTCAGCATGGAAGGTGATCGCGCCCCACTGGCCGACCTCGCAGATTTATGCGACCGTTTCGACGCCTCACTGATCGTCGATGAGGCGCATGCCACGGGTGTCGAGGGCAACGGTGGACGCGGCCTGATTCATGCAGCGGGGCGTCCCGCGAGCGTCCTGGCAACTGTTCATACGTGCGGCAAAGCATTGGCGGCAATGGGCGCCTTCGTCGCAGGATCGCGCACGCTACGCGACTACTTGATCAATCATGCCCGCCCGTTCATCTTCGCGACGGCCCTTCCGCCGTATTGTGCAGCTCACGTCGGCAAAGCCCTCGAGCTGGTCCGCCAGGCGGATGCTGAACGCGACCGGCTGTGGCAATTGAGTGAATACCTGCGCGAACGACTGCGAACCGCAGGTTTCGACCTTGGAACAAGCGACTCGCAAATCGTTCCCTTGATACTCGGTTCCAACGAAACGGCACTTCGATTTGCTTCAGCACTTAATGCAGCCGGGTTTGACGTTCGCGCCATCCGGCCGCCGACCGTACCGAAAGGTTCGGCAAGATTGAGACTCTCGCTCAACGCGAGCCTCAGAATCGCCGATATGGATGCGCTGATGGCTGTGCTTGCCGGCGTACGTGAAGCGGAGGTCGTTCCGGAGTGAACAGCGACTTATTTGTTACGGGAACGGATACCGGAATCGGCAAAACGCTTCTTTCCTCGTTGCTGGTTGCCGCACTGGATCGGAAATATTGGAAGCCAATTCAAACCGGTGCGTGCGAAGGCACGGACCGCGAAACTGTGATGAAGTGGGCCGGTGTCGCTGGGGATCGAACTTTTCCGGAAAGTTACATCTTCGATCCGCCGGTTTCGCCGCACTTTGCCGCCGAGCAAGAAGGTAACGCCATCGAACTGGATCGCATTCGCCGGCCTACATCAGCGGATGCGCTGATTATTGAGGGTGCCGGCGGTGTTTTGGTACCTCTGAACGACGAAGTGCTGATGTCGGATCTGATCCGTGAGCTTCGCACCCCCGTCATTGTTGCGGCTCGGACGACTCTCGGCACAATCAACCACACGCTGCTGACAGTTATGGCACTCCGCCATGCAAAGCTCGACCTGCAGGGCGTGGTCATGATTGGAAAAGATCATCCGGAGAATCGTCGGGCAATAGAGCGTTACGGGAATGTACCAATTGTCGGCTGGATACCATGGCTCGAGACGATCGATCGCCCGACACTCATTGCGGCATTTCGGCAGCATTTTGATACTCGCGCATTCGAATGAAGATTTGGCATCCGTACACGCAGCAAGCGAACGAACTGCCGCCGCTTGAAATCGCTCGCGGCGAAGGTGCATACCTCTACACGCCTGATGGCCGGAGTTTGGTGGACGCGATTTCGTCGTGGTGGGTGAACCTCCACGGTCATGCTCATCCAGTCATTGCCGATGCCATTGCCGCGCAGGCGCGTAAGCTCGAACATGTCATTTTCGCGGGCTTTACACATGCGCCTGCCGAGGAGCTCGCAGCGGCGCTCGGCCGCATTCTGCCTCGATCACTCAAGCACGTATTCTATTCCGACAATGGTTCAACTGCTGTTGAAGCGGCTTTGAAGATTGCGGTGCAGTATTGGCATAACCAGGGCAGAGCAGAAAAGTGCCGCATCATCGCTCTCGAACACGCCTATCACGGTGATACGGTCGGCGCCATGTCCATCAGTGCCGATTCGCCATTCACTGCCGCATTCGAGGGTTTGCGATTGCCGGTTTTGCGTATCAAGACTGTACAAGCTCTCGGACGATTGCTTCGTGAAGAGAATGACAAGATTGCGGCGATGATTGTGGAGCCGTTGATTCAAGGCGCTGGCGGAATGATTACTTATCCCGTTGAACGCCTTCGGCGATTTCGTGAGCTGTGTGCGGCCAATGAAGTCCTTTTTATCGCCGACGAGGTATTCACCGGGTTCGGCCGGACCGGCCGCATGTTCGCCTGCGAACACGCGGGAATCGTTCCGGATTTGATGTGTTTGTCAAAGGGGCTGACAGGCGGGTTTTTGCCGCTTGCCGTTACCGTGTGCTCCGGTGAGATCTATGCAGCCTTCGACAGTGCGGATCCGACGCGCACTTTCTTCCATGGTCATTCGTATTCCGGAAATCCGCTTGGTTGCGCTGCAGCAGTTGCAAATCTGAAGATTTTCGAAACCGAACCGGTCTTTGAGCGAATTGATGCAATCGAGCGAGTCCACCGCGAGCGCCTTCCGGAATTCCGAAAGCATCCGGCTGTTGCAGATACGCGTATGTTGGGCACGGTCTCCGCAATCGAGTTACGCGTCCGTGATCCCGGTTATTTTTCGCGTATCCGCACACGTCTCTATCTCCATTTCATCGAAAAGGGGATTCTGCTGCGGCCGCTAGGAAATGTTATTTACACAGTGCCGCCATACGTTATTTCGGCCAGTGACTTGCATTATGTTTACGACGTAATCGCAACAGCTTTATGACGCCATTTTGGACGAGCCAGATTATTCCCCTCCTTGTGAGGAGGGGAATAGTATGCTCGGTAGTCCTATTCACTCTTTCCCTGAGCACGGCAGCCGCAGCCGCGGATGGTCCGTGTGTCATTCCGGGCCGCGGACACTTTTACATCTATGTTGGAGCTGGTGGTCTTTTCGGAGCATTCGCGCACGATCACCTGATCGAGGCTCAGAGGATTGAAGGCTGTGCAGTGATCGACCCTAACGATCTCACTCATTCGTCGATCAAACTCAAGTTCTCGACCGCCGATATAC
>DATFXZ010000716.1:0-3690 GCA_035315305.1 Terriglobia bacterium
GTCGGAAAAACAGAAACCGCCCGGGCACTCGCAGAGTTCCTGTTCGACGATGAACGCGCGATGGTGCGCATCGATATGTCCGAGTATATGGAAAAGCACTCGGTCTCACGTTTGATTGGTGCGCCTCCGGGTTACGTTGGATATGAAGAAGGCGGATACCTAACCGAAAGTGTTCGCCGGCGGCCCTATTCGGTCGTCCTGCTCGATGAAGTCGAGAAAGCGCATCCCGATGTGTGGAACGTCATGCTCCAGATTTTTGATGACGGACGGCTAACGGACGGAAAAGGCCGGACCGTGGACTTCAAGAATACGGTCATCATCATGACTTCCAATATAGGACTCGGTCTGTCGGAAACGAATATTCGCGAAGCTCTGCGGCAGCACTTCAAGCCCGAGTTCTTGAATCGGATCGATGACATCATCGTCTTCAAGAGTCTCGGCAAAGACGAGATTACCAAAATCATCGATATCCAACTGGAATCGCTTCGCGGTCATCTTGCGGACCGGAAAATCACGCTCGAACTCACGCCCGCGGCACGCGAGGCTCTTTTCAAGGAAGGATATGACCCGAGCTTTGGAGCGCGTCCGCTCAAACGAGCGATCCAGAAGTTGCTGGCCGATCCACTGGCGTTGAAGATTCTGGAAGGAGATATCCAGTCGGGCGACCACGTCCTGTCGGACGTCGACGGCGCCGGGAATTTGACGTTCCAGTCTGTCTCCACGGCTACAGCCACTTGAACCTAGCCGAACGCTTGGATATGATTTAGCACTCGACCTCGTCGAGTGCTAATCCTTTTTTCTAATCTTTATAAACACATGAGGAGGAGATAACCATGGCAGCAAAGGAACTGAGATACCGGGAAGATGCGCGAACAGCGATCCTCCACGGAGTCGATGCCTTGGCGAATACCGTAAAAGTGACTCTTGGCCCAAAAGGCCGTAACGTTGTTTTGAGTCGGAAATTCGGTTCACCGCTAGTTACAAAAGACGGTGTAACGGTCGCGAAAGATGTTGAATTGAAGGACCGTTACGAAAACATGGGAGCGCAGATGGTGAAAGAGGTCGCCAGCAAGACCAGCGACCTTGCCGGTGACGGCACCACGACAGCAACGGTTCTAGCCCAGGCGATCTATCGCGAAGGCATTAAGAATGTCGCGGCGGGCGCAAATCCCATGGATCTTAAACGCGGAGTAGACAAGGCCGTGGAGACCGTCGTTGAGGATCTGAAGAAAATTTCAAAGCCTGTGAAGAGCCACAAAGAGCAGGAACAGGTCGCAACGATCTCGGCGAACAATGACAAAAAAATAGGCGCGCTGATCGCCGAGGCGATGGAAAAGGTCGGTAAAGACGGCGTAGTAACTGTAGAAGAAGCCAAGTCGATGAATACGGAACTGGAATTCGTCGAGGGCATGCAGTTCGATCGCGGGTACTTGTCACCATATTTCGTCACGAATCCGGATCGTATGGAGACGGTTCTTGAAGATCCGCTGCTCCTCATCTATGAAAAGAAAATCTCTGCGATGCGCGATCTCATTCCCGTTCTTGAGCAGGTGGCGCGTGAGGGCAGAGCTCTCCTGATCATAGCGGAAGAAGTGGAAGGCGAAGCGCTTGCGACACTCGTCGTCAACAAGATTCGCGGAACGCTGAAAGTCGCGGCCGTAAAGGCGCCGGCGTTTGGCGATCGCCGCAAAGCGATCATGGAAGATATCGCGATGCTGACCGGCGGCAAGGCGATCACAGAAGATCTCGGGATCAAGCTCGAAAATGTAAGATTCGAAGACCTTGGCCGGGCCAAGAAGGTCGTGATCGACAAAGACAACACGACCATTGTCCAGGGGGCGGGAAAGAAGGCGGCGATCGAGGGAAGGATCAAACAGATTCGCGCTCAGATTGACGAAACCACATCCGATTATGATCGTGAAAAACTGCAGGAGCGACTGGCAAAGATTGCCGGCGGCGTCGCTGTCATCCGCGTCGGCGCTGCGACAGAACTCGAAATGAAAGAATTGAAGGCGCGGGTTGAAGACGCATTGCACGCCACGAAAGCGGCAATCGAGGAAGGCGTTGTTCCTGGGGGCGGCACAGCGCTGCTACGAACCCAGAAAGCAGTCGACAAGCTGGCGAAATCGCTCGACGGCGACGAACGAACAGGCGTTTTGATTGTGCGGCGCGCTCTCGAAGAACCGCTGCGAATGATTTCTGAGAACGCGGGACATGACGGAGCGATCATTGTTGAAAAGGTCCGCAATGAGAACAATGTTTCGACGGGTTTCAATGCTGAAGACGAGGAAGTTCAGGATCTCGTCGCGGCAGGCGTGATCGATCCAACGAAGGTCGTACGCGTCGCCATCCAAAATTCGTCATCCATCGCAGGCTTGCTGCTGACGACGGAGGCTTTGGTGTCGGAGGTGCCCGAAAAGAAGAAGGCTGGCCCACCAATGCCTGGAGGCGGCGGCTACGAGGACTTCGATTAACGAAATTCGGGGTCTGATACCTCTAGAGGCCGGACTTAGGAAGTCTGGCCTCGCATCGTTTGTGCTCTCCGGTTCACAATCGCGACTGTCAATATCCCGCCGATCATCGCAAACAGCGACCACATCAACAGGTTCATGAAAAAAGTGAACAGGATGGTTCCGACGGAAACCTCTCCAGACGCCACTCGAATCAACCAGTCTCGCATTGGACCTTCAATTCCGAATTGGCGAAACCATTCTTCGATTTGTCCCTGTTGCGATCCATAAACGCGGGCCATGATGATCTGGACCGGAATATGAACTGCCGTTCCAACAATGGATCCGAACAATCCGCTCAATACACCGACAAATGCTCCATCACCATACGTGATGCCCGGCCGCTGTTTCATCAGGAGCGTCGCCGCAATGCCGCCGCCCAGTAGAACCCACATGCAGCATAGACAATTGGCGGCAGAAATGAACGGCATGGACGAAAGGAATCCTAAGAACATACCACCGGCAAGAGCCGGCTGAATGAAATCCAATTTGAGCGGAGGGCCCTGTTGTTGCGGAGTTTCGGATTGGGGAGGAGCCTGCGTAGCCGTGCCGCACTGCAAACAGAACTTTGCTTCATCCGGCAAATTTGCGCCACATTCTCTACATTGCTTCACGAATCTCCTCGACTGCCCGTTTGACAAACGGCGCTGCAGACAGTCCGACGAGAACGCCGGAGAGCGAACGCAGGAGCGCTAAGTCGATGACGAACCGAGCAAAGATAAATTCACATACCATCAGTAGAACCGAAAGACGTAGCCAACGCACACTCGCCTTCAATCCGAGCCACAGCGATGCAGTAAACGCGAAGTATATAGAGGTGCACCGAATGCAGACGGCGAGCGGTTCTCCGGCCAGACTCCAGGAACGTGCGGGATCCTGATGACAAATCCTGGAAAAGAAAACGTACACCCACGACAGGCCGAGCATCGGCGCCGCAACGATGCTCAAACACCATAAGGTGGCGCCGGCTAATAAGGCGGCATACGTTTTGTTCATCACAGGCGCAGTCAAATGACGGTTTCGGGCCGGATGATGCCCAGCCCGTCAATGTATGGACGCAGGGCTTCAGGGATAACGACCGTACCGTCCTTTTGCTGATAGTTCTCCATGATTGCGATCCACGTCCTTCCCACCGCGAGCCCGGACCCATTCAACGTATGGACAAACCGCGCCTTTTCGC
>DATFXZ010000717.1:0-4857 GCA_035315305.1 Terriglobia bacterium
CCGGTAGCAAGTTCGAGAGCGAGCACGGCATCGCTCAGCGGAGTGGCAGGCGTGGAATAGTTGTCGCCGGTGCTGACGTAAAGCACGCCTCGTTTGGCATCAAGTGTGGGCGCCGACCAGATGCCGGCGCCGGATGGTCCCCATTCGTTTTTTCCGGTCTGCTTTGGTTTTTCCGCAATGGTGTATGTCTTCCAGATCTGAGAGCCATCCTTGATGCGAAGTGCGACCACGCTTCCGCGAAATGTGCAGCAGGGATATTCGGGATTGGTCGTCCGGCTTTCCTCCCATGACGCGACGGGAATAAAAACGCTGCCCTGGTATGCCAATGGAGCGCCTGTTAAGCGAGTCGCTTCGTGCGGCTCAGGGCGCTTCTTCCATAGCAGGCGTCCGGTCTCCGCTTCGATCGAATAAAACCAGCCGATCGAATCACCAAATAAAATGGCATGCTTATCACCCAATGGCGCGGCGAGCAGCGCCGAACGTACAGGTCCGGTTGCCTGAAACACCCATCGGATACATCCGGACGCGGCATCGAGAGCTTGCACCAATCCACTGGCGCTGCCCACGAAGAGTTGGCCATCAAGAATGGTGGGCTGCGAGAAAGCGATGATGTCACCATCAAAACCATACGCCCATTTCAGTTTGAGCCGCGGCACCTCGGCGAAGGTCAAGCCGGCCGCGTCAACGGACTGGTAGCGCGTATTCGTTGTGTTCGGACTCCATCCATTCCATTGCGTCTTCCCTCGGCCCGTTAGCTTGACGTTGTGTTGCGAACAGTAAGCTGTCGCGGGAGGTAAGCCAACGTCACCAGGCACACCGAGGTACGCGGCTACGGCTTCACGCTCCTCCTGACTCAGTTTAGACGCGATGTTGTTCATCACACCGAAGTCCATGGTGCGGAGGATGCGGGCAACCGAGAATTTCTTCAACTCTTCCCGCGGCGGAACGCGCTGGCTCCCCGAATCGTGGCACCCCGCGCAACGCTGTTGATATACGGCTTCTCCGGAGACCGGCGCAGCGGACACTGATGGTAGGAACAAGCTCACCGCAAATGTGACGGCAATAAACCACCTCATTGGATCACTCCTCTTTGTCTTTTGGCGGGGATATTATCCGAAACTGATGGCGGTGAGAAGAGCCGCGGATCGCCCGGCTTCCTGCAGAGAATCTACGGAATCAGCGTTAATCCGCGGCTTTTTTTATTGCTTTTCCCAAATGACGACATTACTCACCGTCTTGCCCTCGGCATTCTTTCCCGTCGCCGTGGCCGTTCGGATTTTGCCGTCCTTTGAGATCACGTTCTTCGTAACCGTGAGCACTTGGCCTTTTTTCTTCGTGGTGGCCTCATATGTATTGTCGTCAATCTTCTTGATCGAAATCGTGTCGGCACCGTTTGGATTGGCCTTTCCATCAACCATCGGGTGCTCTGGATAATCTTTGCCGTCGAACTTCACTGTGTAGTCGTTGTGAGTTTTCTTACCTTCGGCGTTCTCGCCATCTGTAACGACCTTCATCCCGCCGTCAACCGCCTCGATCTTTTGCATATTGCTTTTGGGTCCCGGACCCGGGCTGAATTTTGATTTAGCAACATTCAGCTTCCATGTTCCTGAAAAATTGTCTGCGCCGTAAGCGATCGTAGCCGCGAGTGCAAGTGCGGCTGCGAGCACGAGCGAAAATACAAGCACTCTATTTCTCATTATTCGCCTCCGTAAAAAAGGGACGAGGGGGCAGCCCCCTCGTCCCCGAAAATCAGAACAACAGCTTCAGCGCGAACTGAATCTGACGCGATGTCGTGGACGTGGCGGTAATGACCCCGGCCGACGAGCTGTAGTTGTTGCCCGAGAAAGTTATGGGGTTTGGTGATGCAAAGTTTGGGTGATTGAAAACATTGAAAGCCTCGGCCCGGAACTGCAGGCTGCGTTTTTCGTCGAGATTGAACTTCTTGAACAACGACATGTCGAAATTGGTCAGCCGCGGTCCGATCAGTTGTCCTCGTCCGATATTCCCGAAAGTTCCGGCAGCCGGAATCACGAAAGCACGAGGATCAAACCACTGATCCGGCCTGCCCAGGATCAAGCGGCCTTTGAAGTCGGGATTCCAGTTAGGCACGTCGGGGTTTTGCGTATCGCCACTTCCAGAAGAGTTGGAGCCCACCAAAGGCGTAAACGGGAAGCCGCTTTGAGCTGTGATGCTGCCATTCCATTGCCAGCTGCTGATCAGTTTGTCCAGAACTCCAGTGGCTGATGTACCGAAGTACTGACCGCGGCCAAATGGTAATTGGTAGCTGAAGTTTGCGTTGAACTGGTGCTTGAGATTAAAGGATGCTGGTCCCCGATCGTGTTTCATATCGAAAGGATTCAAGACCGTCGGAGGTTCATTCGTCGCTGAAGTCGCAAGGAACGCGGAGTTGATGTCGAGAATTTTCGAAAATGTGTAATTCGTTTTGAAAGTGAGACCGCGCGTCGCGCGCTTGGTCAGCGAGACATTCGCTGAATGGTAGCTGGTGGTCGCATTATAGTACCAGCCCTGAGTTGGGCCGATGTAGGGATTCGGACGCATTTGAAGCGTGCCGACAGGCGGCGTCGACGGCATATACGTCGTTCCTTGTGGGACGCGGACCGCCTCAGTAGAAGCGCGAATTCCGCCACTCAGACATCCCGCCGGATCTGAACAGACTTGTGGCGGGGCCATGTTTCTGTTCATCTGCGCCACGACGTGATACGCCTCGCTGCCCACGTAACTGGCTTGTAACATCAGGTTCTGCGTGAGTCCTCGCTCCACAGTCAGCGACCATTGCTGGAGAGTCGGAGTTTTCATTACCGGATCCAGACCTCCGGGAGCGAAGATCGAACAATTAGGCGGCAGCAACGGAGACTGCGCATTACAGCTCGCTGGTGGCGGCGTACCAAATGGGATTGGAATAATAGAAAGAAGCGGTGTGTTCTGGATCGTCATCCGCGCGCCGAAGGGCGGATCAGCGTTGAGACGGTGACCGATATTGTCCTGAAGATCGTGGTGAATCCCGAAGCCGGCTCGGACAGCCCACCTCCCTGTGCCCGTTGGATCCCAGGCGAGGCCGATGCGCGGCTGCCACAGAGCTTTGGCATTGTTCACGAGAAACGCCGAGCGACCGATTAACGGGTCCGTTTGTACGACGTTATTTTTATCAAACACGTAATTGGAAGCATGGTTGTGGGCTTCATTCCAGCCGTTTGTCATCTCGTCTCGCAAGCCGAGGCGTAGGGTGAGATTTCGTCGCAGCTTGATTTCATCCTGGACATACAACGCTGCTTCCGTGGATCGAAAGTAAAGCGGCTGCAGATTGCTTTGAGCAACAAACTGAGTTGGGGAATCCTGTAGAAATCTCAGCAATGTAGGATAGTTGATCGTTCCCGCAGTGAACTGAGCTCCCCCATACATGTTTTGCTGTATGTACTGAATCCACGCGCCTGCGCTCCAGGAGTGATTGCCTTTTGTGAGGCGTACGTCATTAGCCCATGTGACGTGATTTCGCGTATCGCGGTTCGGGCTGTTGCCAGGCGCCTGCGCGATAGCCGCCGCGGTCACGGTGTTTGCGCCGCCTCCAATCGTGATCGAGCCGGGGTTGGTTCCCGTGAGAAACACCAGGTTTGATGGAATCGCCACTGCCGGAGCTTGTACCTGAGTTCCCCACGCGCGCGAATACCCCAGCGTAGTGATGTTCAGGAAGGCGGGAGAAAAAATATGTGTCTCTTGCAATCCGAACACATAACTTCGTTGAGTGGTGAGCGTGACAAAGACCGGGTCGGCGGGAGGACTGGATCTTTCGCCATCGTCACGGTTGAAATTGATAAAGAGCGAATCCCTATTGGATATGGTTTGGTCGAAACGTATGAGGCCGAAGTCTTCGCGAACCTTTCGGCGGGGATTACTGATGGCCTTCGCGCTTCCGGTTGGTAAGCCATTCGCATCCAGCAGCTCCGGGCCATTGGGTGCAGGCCAGAAAAAGTTGGCGTATGGCAGCATGCCCGTCTTCAGATTCGTGACCGGCACGTATGCGCCGCGATCGGCGCAGGCATTTGGCGCAGTATTAACAAGGTAGCAAGGCATCAAGCCCTGACGAGCCAGTGCATCCGGTACGAACGCGACGCTGCTGACCGCTAACCTCTCGCGAAACCCTTCATAGTTTCCAAAAATAAACATCTTATCTTTCTTGATTGGGCCTCCAAGCGCTCCTCCAAATTGATTCCGCTTGAATGGCGGTGCGCCAATCGTGTCATCGAAGAAGTTCCGCGCGTCCAAAGCGCTGTTGCGAAGATATTCGAACGCATCGCCATGCCACTGATTGGTGCCGGAAGAGGACACGACAGTGACCTGAGCGCCAGCCCGTTTTCCGTACTCCGCGCCATAGGTGTGCTGAAGAACGTTGTATTCCCGCACTGCTTCGACGCCGAGCAACTGGCCGCTGGATCCTGACGGTGAAATGAACTGACCGGTCGAGTTCGAGCCGATGTAATCGACGCCGTTCATCAGAAAGCGATTCGTCTCCGGCCGCTTGCCGGCGACAGAGAAGGACGTCCAGGCGTTGTTGTTGATGTTTGAGCGGTTGTCAACCGTGCCCACATTCAGCGTCAAAAGCTGATCAAAGCTGCGCCCGTTGAGAGGCAGCTCCTTTATCTGTTGCTCGGTGATCAATCCAGACGTCGAACTGAGCGTCGCGTTGACGAGCGGCGCCGCCTCCGTCACTGTTACGTGCTCTGTGAGGTTCCCGACTTCCAGCGTTAGATTGACCACTGCTTCCTGCGCGACGGACAAATCGATCCCACGCCGTACTTGCTGCTTGAAGCCCGGCATGTCTGTCGTGAGTTCGTATGGGCC
>DATFXZ010000718.1:0-5179 GCA_035315305.1 Terriglobia bacterium
ATGCTCAAACTGGCGGCAGTCGCCGGCTGAGTGCCGGAGCGCCCGCCAACTTCTAATTCAAACGTGGTGGGCGCTGGGCAAAAATTCAGCCATCAACCTTACTCCCGCTAGCCTGTATCGATTACCGGGACAGGCTCCACGAAGGGGGAGAATAAAATAATCGCGAGCGAAGCGAGCGAGGGGTCGCTCAAACACCACCTTGAATTGCAGTCAAGGATGATTTATGGACAATTCTCGCCCACACTTTCTTCAACCAAGCTTTGTTGCACGCTGGATCAATCGCCTGTTTGGTGTGCTCGTGGGATGGGGCATCGGGCTTTCGCACAACTACCTGCTTGAAGTCCAGGGTCGGAAGACAGGACGCGTCTACTCCACACCGGTGAACGTCCTCGATCGCGACGGCAAGCGATTCGTTGTTGGCACGAGAGGCGAAACCCAATGGGCTCGGAATGCTCGTATGACCGGGCAGATATGGCTGAGGAAAGGAAACCGGCGTGAAGCGTTTCGACTGCGGCCGCTTGCCGACGGCGAAAAACCGGAAATTCTGAGGGAATATTTGAATCGGTATAAGTTGACCGTGCAGCGGTTCTTTCCCGTTCGCGCCGGTTCGCCGCTCGAATCCTTCTCCGCTATTGCGGCGGATTACCCCGTGTTTGAACTGCTCCCGGCCCGTGATTAAGGAGCACATCCCACCTCGTTAACTTGGCGGGATATGCTCACAGACAATTCTTACTGGCCGGGTGGCTTATAAGGCAGTTGCCTCTTTGCCGCCGTATCCATCTCCTCGACGGTAATCAGCGGTGTAGTGCGCATCTGGATCGCTCCGCTGGCATTCACCGCCAACGAGAGCGCGACGGAGGAAACGTGGTCCGGTAAATCCACAATGAGAGCGAAATCCGTTTCGCCGAACGTGTAGTAAAACGCCTCGAGCTTGCCTCCGGCGTCTTTCACGAGCGCCTCAGCTACTTGCCGGCGTTTAGATCCACCTTCTTTCTGAAGGCCCTTTGCGCCTTGAGCCGTGTAGCTGCCTTGACAAAGATACTTCGGCATTGGACATACCTCCTTTTTCCGTGTTGTTTCTCGGAGTATAACGCCGATCAGTGTCGCAGGGACGGCGTGGTTTTGGGCGGAATCCGATGATGCGTCGCCTGCTCGTAGGCATAAGCTAATTTGAGCAGTGCCGGCTCAGTATAGGGCGAGCCGAAGAATGTGATTCCCACTGGAAGATTGTCGGTTGTAAATCCCGAAGGAACCGTGATTGAGGCCGCGTATATAAGAAACGTATTCAGAACCGGAACGCCTTTATTGTTCACATACGGCGGATTGATTCCGTCATTGATGAATGTCGGCTGATGTTCAACCGATTTGTGAACGATCGCATCGAGCTGATGGTCGGCCATGACTTTGGTGATTTGGATCATGAGATCCTCTCTGGCCTGAAGATACTCACCCCACCTCGCAAGGTCGGTTTTCTGCAACGGGTTGGTCCACTGTGTGGCTTTGCTCGCAGGAAAACTCTTGGAGAGCTCTGGAGATCTTGCAATGTCGTCCCGAGTCTTGAAAGACGAATTCGGATTACGAGCCAGGTACAACCGCAACGCCTCATCGGCGATCGTGGAATTGGTTGCGCGTTTGGCGAGCAAAGCTTTGAGATTCGGAATAACGATCGGATCAATGACCGTCGCGCCCGCCGCCCGCAACTCGCCAACACTTTTTTGAAATACGGCATCGACCTTTTTGAAGTCCTCGGAATTCGGCTCCGTGTTCAGTCCAATCGACTCGCGCAACACGCCGATCCGAGCGCCCTTGAGACCATTTCTCTCGAGCGATGTCGTGTAGCTCGTTGGAGCTCGACCAATGCCAAGCGCTGTGACGGGGTCGTCCGGATCGTAACCGATCATCGCGTCGAACAGTTGGGCGAGATCCTTTACTGTTCGGGCCATCGGACCCATTTGCGCCGTTGGCGACGGGTAACCGTCCCACATACCGCTACGGCTTACAAGGCCCGGTGTCGGCCGCAAGCTGACCACGGAATTCCAGGCACCGGGCCGTCGAATCGACGCGAGCGTCTCTTCGCCGATAGCCACAGTGGAAAAATTTGCCGTGACGGCGCATCCGGAGCCGCCCGATGATCCGCCGACGGTGCGTTCGAGATCGTAAGGATTGCGCGAGACACCGAATATGGATCCGAAGGTATCGCCCGCAGCGTATTCGCTCAAGGTGGTTTTGCCGAGGATGATCGCACCGGCTTTCTTTAGCCGCTCAATGACAAACGCGTCGCGCGTTGGCCTGTAGTCTTTGAAGACTACTGTGCCGAGCGTTGTGGGCATACCGGCAGTGTCGATTTCATCCTTCACTAACACAGGAATGCCGTGCAGCGGACCTACAGGTCCGGAACGTTTGAACGTCGCATCAAGATTGTCCGCTTCCTCAAGCGCCCGCGAGTTCAGCGTAATGATGCAGTTGATGGCAGGACCTTGCTTGTCGAACGCATTGATCCGATCCAGATACGCCTGCACCAGCTGATGTGCAGTGAGTTGGCCGGATTTCATCGCTGCACGTATCTCGTCGATCGTCTTCTCCACGACCTCAAACGGAACAGCAGGCTGCTTAACTTGACTTGGCCCGGCCGCCGCGGAGGTCAAAACCAGAGCGACACTGATCAAAATGACAAATGTCTGTACTCTCAATCAGGGCGCTTTCTCCGCCGCGCGGCCGCCGCTCAGGACATTCTCGACGGCATGGTTTCCTTCCTGGCAGGCATACTCAAAAATGCGGTAGTTAGGATCGCGGGTTAAAGGAATCGCGACCTTCCAAGGTTGGGTATAAAAAGTAGAATCGCTGATGGTGACCTCGTAATTAATGGTGTTGCGATCCACTCGCGTGAAACGTTCGACGACGTGCAATGCCTCACTCTGCGGAATTCCTTTTATACGGCCGGTTGCGGCGCTGGTAGCGATCCAGCCTTTGTCATTGTAGTTCGTCGTGTCGACAACGAGAGTGTTTCCTTCCCATCGTCCAATCGAATCGCCGTTCCACATTTTGACGCTCGCGGGCAAATGCGGTCGCCCGTCCAGAGGAATGATGCGAGCCTCATGAATCATCTCGTAGAGAATCACGACCGAGCCAGGAACCTGCAGAATTTGATATGCGTTGTTGTATCCTGCCGGAAACATTCCAGCGGGCACTCCGCGGGTGATGCATCGGTCCCAAACGCTCATGTATTCGTAGGAGTCCGAGTTGTGTGCGGTGTTGTAGTCGCGCTTGGCTTCCGCCTCGGGCTTCAGCGGAACTCTTCCGTTCTTCGGTTCAACAACTAGTGACGTTCTCCTGGTTTTGACAACACTCGTTCCGGAATCGAACCAGAATTGGTTGTAATTCCCGACATCACCCGGCTGCGGTGGACGATCCACGCGGTTCGCTGCCGACCGGGTTTCCAGCTCCTTCACCTCGTTCTCAGTCAGGAATTCTTTATCACCCAGCTCAAGCGGCCGTTCGAAGGGCGTGATCGTGGCATTGGTCCAAACACCTTGCAGATCGCGCGGATCAAATGACTGCGCGTGAAGAGGCATGACCGTCACAACCGCAAGAGCTAACACGAAGACGAATAAAAAAATGCTTTTCATTAAGCGACCTCATTTCCCTGCGACGCGCCAAATTCCGGAGAGGTCCGGCTTCCCATCGGACGACCTCGGCGCCGGCGCATCGAGATTTGGCTTACCATCCGGTGTCCGCGGCGTGTTCGGAATCGAGACGTTCACCCACTGCGTAAGGAGAATGACGGCGACCGTAGGGTACAGCATCCTCTCTCCTCATTTGCCGACCAGGTGAGGAGTATCCCGCTCATTTTCGCAGACGCTTTCCATCAATTCCATGTCCGGAAAGAATTCGAAAGGGATCGTCACTTTCCATGGTCTGGTATATGTCTTCGGATCGTCGATTGTGATTTCAAGATCCATGTGGCCGAAGTCGCGGCGATGGAAGCGTTCGATCGCATGGTAGGCATCGGTGTGCGGATGCCCGCCGTCATCGAGCCACGTCTGATCATTGAAGCCTTTCGTTTCAACCACGAAGGTGTCGCCTTCCCATCTACCAATCGAATATCCCAACCACGTCGGCTGCATTTCTTTCGGAAAGCCGCGGCCATCCGTGAACACTTGGCGATATCGCCCCTGATTCTCAAAAAGAATCAACGTCACTATGGGTGTTTGAATGAACTTGAATGGAGTGGCGGGCACCAGCATCGCGTCTGGGACTCCGTGCGGCAAGCAGCGTCCGGACGGCCGATCCTTGCTGAAGGTCTCTTGCCGCTGCTTGTAGAGAGTTTCGGCCCATGGTTGAAAAGGAACCTGCACTCCGCCCCTGGCAATATTTTCCAGGTAACCACCGTCAGGGTTTCTCCAGATGCCGGTGAGGTCCGGCTTACCGTCGGTTGTCTTTGGGACGGGCGCTGTGAGATTCGGTTTTCCGTCGGACGTACGGGGGATGTTGGGTAGAGGAACGTTTACCCATTGGAGGAACAGAGCAAAAGTCAGTAGTGTGTATGTCATGAGGCTTTGAAAAGCAAAAGGTCCGTCCTCACCTGAGAACGGACCTTTTCGCAAACATCCCGACGGACTAATCTCTTCGCAGTTTAAACGTCCCCTTCGTCGTCCCGTAATTCCAAGTGCCGCTAATCGTCCGATTGTATGAGCCGATGTTTTCGAGTTTTCCGTCAGCGACAAAGTGAGCAGGACTGCCCTTCTCATCCTTTCCATCGGCCTCAATATGGACCGCCCATTTTGATGAGTCCAACGTCGCGACTTTTAACGGGAAGGAATCGGGACCCGGATTCACGATACCCGTGACGTTTTTACCGTCCCACTGCATCTGAATCGTCAAATGATTTCGCTGAGTCGCGTTCGGCCCCCAATCGCCGTACCAAACACCTGTCAACGGATGGCCCTCCTGAGCAAATCCAGCGACGCTTCCAGCCAAGCCGGCCAAAAGGCAAAAAATAATGGCGGCTCTCAATCGCATCTTACCTCCCAGAATAATTACGGAATAATCACGCTCGTGCGATCGACTTTTTCCTCTTGGCCGACCAACAGCACGGGAGCGAAATTGTTGTCCTGGCAAACGTATTCGAAAAGTTCCTGGCCGCCATTCCATCGCATCTGGAAAGTATTCGACCAGGTTG
>DATFXZ010000719.1:0-3014 GCA_035315305.1 Terriglobia bacterium
TATTGAGACTGGTCTCCCGAAGATCCCGCGTTAAAAATCCGCTTGCCGTCCGCAAGCCGTACGGTGCGCGCATTTGCGATGTTCGATCCGTCCTTGGCGCGCGAACCGTTTACAACAACGACGTCGCCGGCTTTCAACGAATCACGGCTCCAGCCATTTCGCATTAGAAGATTCGGGCTACCGAGTTCGCATCCCCAGCTGGTCACATTTCCTTTCTCATCTTTCACATCAAGATAAATCCACGCATGGGGATTGACCCAGTCGAGTCGCGTAACCGTACCCTTCAATTCGACGGGTTTCGAACTGTCGAACTCCGCGGCGAATGAATGATGAAACAACATGACAAATATCAAAGAAGCGAGATTCATTGGCCTACCACCGGAATTTCATGTTTGGCCTCGAATGATACACCGAGTATGGCCTCCCGTTACAGATGCACCCTACCGGGAAAATTTATTTCATCTAGGGGCATTTGGTGCCCTCTTTCCGCCTTCTTCAGAATGTAGGCGCAAATCCCATCACGGCGACATCCTCTGCTAACTTGCGCAGTTTCTTGTCGTTCCCAAGCTGATACAGCAATTCACCCGAATTGGATTTGTGTTTGCTACAAGACATACGCTTCACTAGGTCTAACGAGGAGGGGGCTGAGTGAACTCCGAATCAATGTCAGCTTCCAAAACTCGCGATAGCAACCCATCACGATTCCGCATTGCCGGTATCGGAGCATCCATAGAGGGACTGGAATCCCTTAAGCAATTTTTGAAGGAGCTGCCGCCGAATCCGGGAATCGCCTTCATCGTAATTCAACCCCGGTCTGCGCACTTTCAACGGGTGGTGGACGAATTGCTTGGGCTTGACTCCAATCTGCCGATCCTACAGGCAGAGCATAATATCGAGATTCAGCCAAACCGCATCTACTTACTTCCGCCAAGAAAAGACGTGACGATTCAGGATCGGCGGCTTCTGCTGAGCGACAATGAACAAGTGACTGGTTTGACATTGCCGATCGATCAATTCTTTCTATCCCTGGCGCGAGACGCTGGCCCCGAAGCTGTAGGAATCCTTCTTTCGGGAACCGGCCCCGATGGATCACGCGGCGTGCGGGAAATCGAAAAAATGGGCGGACGCGTTTTCGAAACGGCGAACACAAGTAAGATATCGCGCTTACTGATCGAAGACAGCAATCCAAAAGAGTCGTTGCAGTCCACCATAGAACAGTTGCAGGCCAGCAACAAAGAACTGCATCGGAGAAATGAAGAACTCGCTCGCGGCCGCGAACAATTCCTGGCGATGCTGTCGCATGAACTGCGCAATCCACTGGCGGCTGTGGTTAGCGCAGCAATGGTTATGCAAGCGCCGAACGTAAAATCGGAGTCCGTCGACAAGGCGCGGCAGATCATTGGTCGGCAGTCGCGGCATATGGCACGGCTTCTCGATGAATTGCTTGACGTATCGCGGATAACACGTGGCGCGATCGAGCTTCGGAAAGAAGACGTCGACTTGCGTGACGTGGTGAGCAGTGCGATTGAGGTTCTCACCCCAGTTCTCGAAGGACACAGTGCAAAATTGATTACGGAACTCCCGCTGCTCAAGTTGATCGTGCGGGCCGACGCGGCACGTATGCAGCAGGTCGTCGTGAATCTTGTATCAAATGCCGTCCGGTATTCATCACCCGGTAGTGCCATTCATCTCTCGGCAACTGCAAACGACGATTCCGTTGTCCTGAAAGTAAAGGATCATGGTCGTGGAATTTCGCCCTCAATGATTTCCGAGATCTTCGAGTTATTTGTGCAAGACGGACAGGGACTGGAACGATCCACAGGAGGACTCGGTATCGGTCTTACATTCGTACGCCGGATCGTCGAGCTTCATGGTGGACGTGTTGAAGCCTTTAGTGAAGGTGTCGGTAAAGGAAGCCAATTTATCGTAACGTTACCGCGCCAGCCGAAAGCCGTGATTCATCCGCTGCGCGGACCCCAACATTCTCCGGATAAGCAGCGAGTTTTGGTCGTCGAAGACCAGGACGATTCGAGAGAGATGTTGCGCGTGCTGCTCGAATCCATGGGTCACATCGTCCTTGAAAGGGGCGATGGCGCTACCGCTCTCGCTGCGATTGAAGAGGAACATCCGGATGTGGCACTGATCGATATCGGCCTGCCGGTGATGAGCGGATATGAAGTCGCGCGCCACGTGCGCGACAACACGCGTCTGGACGACGTCGTTTTGATCGCCCTTACTGGCTATGGCCAGGACAGCGATGTCGCCACGGCGAAGGCGGCCGGCTTTGACGCACACGTGACCAAGCCCGCAGACTTGCACGTCCTCGAAGAGATTCTTTTGCGGAAAATGCCGCGTCGAAAAGCCTCATAAAGCGAAATCCCCTCCTCGTGAGGAGGGGTGGACGCGGAGCGGCCTTTATGCCGCAGCCACCCTCCTCACGAGGAGGGGATTATCTATTTTATCCAGCGGATGAAACCTTCTTTATCCGGCCGATCGCTTCCTGAATATTCGCCAGAGAATTCGCGTAACTAAATCGCAGATACCCGTTGCCGTACTGGCCGAAGGCGGTCCCCCACAAACAGGCGACTCCTGCCTCATTCAAAAGCAAGTTTGCAAGTTCCTTGACAGGCATTCCGGTCCCGCTGACATTTGGAAATGCATAGAAAGCCCCGGCGGGGACGGCGCATCGCCAGCCGGGAATTTCGTTGAAGCCCTTAACCATCGCATCACGCCGCTTCCGGAATTCGGTGACCATTGCGCCCACGGCGTCCTGCGGGCCTTGCAAGGCAGCCATCCCGGCACGCTGGGTAAAACCTGCAGTGCAGGAATTGCAATTGACTGCGAGCAGATTGACCGCATTCGCGAGCCCGTGCGGCATCACACCATAACCGAGACGCCAGCCGGTCATGGAATAGGTCTTTGAGAAACCGTCCAAAATGATGGTCTTCTCCAGCATTCCGTCAAGCCCGCTAATGGACGAAGGCTCGGATTCATAGAAAATGCGCGAATAAATT
>DATFXZ010000720.1:0-23762 GCA_035315305.1 Terriglobia bacterium
CCACGGTCTGGTGATTTTTCCGTCGCCGTTCGTATCGAGGACTTGGCCGCACCAGCCGACGGCGGTCTGTTCAGCTTTACGCTCGTCTTTGGTTTCAGCCAGTGTCTTCTCGTAAACCTTCGTGTTGATCCATCCGAAGATCGGACCGCTCAGTTCATTGAAGTACACCGTCTCGTCCGGGTCGTTATCGAACTGCAGATGGTGGGTGCTGTAGCACGTTTCAATCAGCTGCCATTTTTGAGTCTTCGGATCGTAGTACGACGCCTGGCGGCCGCCGCCATTGAGCGGGAACCAGTCGGCAGATTTATTTCCCAAATTCGCATCACGGCACCACTCGGGCGCCTGATTGCCGCGAATCTTCGACGTGGTCCACACGCGACCCTTACTATCAAGCATGGGATTGTGGGGATCGGCGGGATTATACGGAGGATTCGCCCAAAGATGCTCGTTGCCCCACCACAATGATGGAGTCTGTGGCGCCGGGAAACGGGATGGGACCTTCGCCTTGTCATCGCGCGTCGGAATGTCGATTGAGTAAGTGCTGTTCTCTTTGGGATCCATCACAACGAGTTGACCATGACCTGCCGATACCGCATAAACAGGACCGCCGCCGTTGACCGTCGGATGGTTCTTGTCGGTTGAGATCTCGTCATGCATGAAGGAGTGATCGTCGCCGACATCCCACAAGGTTGCGACGATATTGCGTTCGATGCCTTTCGGCCGCGCGGGTGCCGGAGGAACTTCACCCTTGGCAATACGATCCGTCCAGTCCGCAAACTGTTTCAACGAGGCCGGCGAGCCCATGCTGCTCAGCGTGGCGTACATTGAATTGCCGCGAACTCCGCCCTTCAGCCGGCGGTCCCACGCTTCGATCGAGTTATGGACGTTCGGATCGACCTTGTAAACATGATCTAAACTGCGCGTCAGCTTGTTACCGAGTTGGTGGCAAAAATTGCAACCCGACTTCAGCTGATTGATCCAGTGATTCTGAGTCACCATTCCGTTGCCGATGCCGTTACCTTGTTCCCCTGTACCTTTACCTGGAAAAAGGCTTCGATCGGGTGGCTCCAGCAGTGAAAGCCAATAGTTGCCGGGATAGACTTGCGCCGCTTCCTGTGGAGTCTTTGCAGTTGCAGCTTTCAACGTGATGGAGTTTGTCGCCGGCTTCATTGTGATTGGAGTCGAGTCCACGAGGCCATATCCTCGAACCCAGACCTTATATGTAGCGCTGGGAAGATCAGGCACCATAAATTTGCCTTGATCGTCCGTCACGACAATCTTGATGAAATTGGTTAACAGGTCCTTGGTCTCGGCGATTACCCACACGCCGGCTTCAGGGCCCTTCTCACTTTGGACTACACCTTGAATGTAGCCCGTCGGCGGGGGGACGTTTCGCTGTGATTGCAGTAGCGCACTGCTCGGATACGCCCCTAAACCAGCGAACAGAGCTATCAGTCCCGCACAAACGACGGCGGTCCTGATCCCCGAACGGGTCGACGTCTTCATACAAACTCCTCCTGTTATAGATACGTGCTAGAAGTGCCTATCAGCCGAGCAGTATAGAATTCGAGGGCAGATCGGCGCAACATGAACGAATCGTTGGTACTGTTTCGGTTTGGATCTAGCTTTGGGTTATTCCGTTTTTCTTGAGAAATGCCTTCACTTTGGCCATACCTTTTCGCCAGTCTCGACCATGGATAAGAAGGATCTGAAACATTTCCTGTTTAGTCTGATCATCCGCTGCTCTGAAAATCGAAACGAATTTCAATCGGGCCAGCTTTATTTGAATCACGTCAACGAGCTTCCGCGATTTGTGCTCAAGACGATCGACAAGTAGCCTGTTCACCTCGACGCGCTCTTGTGCAGCAAAATGTCGAGCATCAAGCGATTCGGAAATTACAGCTTTTCGGGCGTAAATCTTATTTGCCATATTCGCGCTGTGTCCGTCGGAATAATGCCTCCATGCGGCTCAGGTCTATGCAGCTTTTTGTCGTATGCTCCCCGGGGTGCCACTTTATCCTTGTAACCTTCCGAGCGGAAGCAGGTTTTTACGGAGGAGGACAATCCATGAAACCTGCATTCGCATTCTTGGTAGTGATCAATCTCACGGTTCCTGCTCGAGCCCAGATGCGGGATAACCGGGACATGCAACTCACATGCGACAACATCAGCCGCGAGATTAGTCGCGAGCGATCGCTGTCCTGTGAGGTCCGCGAAAGCAACTTAGGCCCGTCTGGAAGACTGGATATCGAACCCGGACACAACGGCGGAATCACCGTCAAAGGATGGGCGCAGAACAGCGTGCTCGTTCGTGCTCGCCTCGAAGCCTGGGCCGAAAACGACACGGAGGCAAGGAATATTGCTTCACAAATTCGTGTAGAGGCGGCGGGCGGACAAATTCGTGCCTCAGGACCTGACTTCGATGGATTTCTACGTTCCGATCGATACCGCAGTTGGGCCGTGACTTTCGAAATATTCACACCGTGGAGTACAGATCTGACGATGGGGTCGCATAACGGCGGAATCACGATCTCCGACATACGCGGACGAATCGATTTTCAGTCGCACAACGGCGGCGTCCGCCTAGCCCGGGTGGCGGGTGATGTGAAAGGCGAGACGCACAATGGCGAGATCAACGCGGAATTAAATGGAAACACCTGGGAGGGCCGTCAACTGGAACTTAGTACACATAATGGCGGTGTCACTCTATTGCTTCCGGCCTCTTACTCCGCAAGCCTCGAGACGGAGTCCAATCGTGGGCGCCTCGATTCGGATTTTCCTGTCACTGTCAGAGGACGATTGGACGAAAAGAATCTAAACTTCAACATCGGCTCCGGTGGACCGCTCATCAAAGTCAGCACGCACAACGGCGGAATCCGATTGAGGAAGAATTGATAATCTACTCATGGAAAACGCCTAGCTTTCCTGTGGCCAGAAGACTCTTCGAATCGGTGCGCCCAAAAAACTGAATGAGAGCGGCCAGCAATCCTGTCCAGCCGGTGTGATGGCTGGCTCCCAGGCCGGCTCCAGTGTCTGCATGAAAATACTCGAAGAAATTGATGTAATCGCGCCAGTGCGGGTCGTTCTGAAATTTCTCGTAGCATCCGTAGACCGGGCGGCGCCCGTCCACGTCCGGTAGAAAGATTCCTGTGAGGCGATGCGCGATGTTCTTGCTGATATCAAACAAGTTCATCAGATTATGGGAGCCGGTGGGGAACTCGACTCTAAACGTGTCGCCATAATACAGATAAAAATTCAGAAGTGCCCGTATGACCACAATGTTGAGTGGGAACCAAATCGGGCCGCGCCAGTTGGTGTTTCCGCCGAACATTGCACTATCCGGTTCGCCGGGCACATAGCGAATTCGGTACTCGTCGCCATGCACCTTGAAAACATACGGATGATCAGCGTGATAGCGGGACAAGGATCGAATCCCGTAAGGGCTGAGGAATTCGTTTTCGTCGAACAACTTTTCAAGAATACGTTTCAGTCTTACCGGATTCACAAGCGCGAGAATGCCGCGATCGGCGACGCCGAGATGGTCCGGGCCCGTGGGATGCATCGTTTCTTGGAGCGAGGGAAAGAGTCTGAAACCCTGGACGAACTGACTCACAAGCATTGGAAACTGCTCTCTGTGATATTTTTCGATGACCGTGGTCGCGCATAAGGGCAGTAAACCTACAATGGAACGGACCTTCAATCGCGTTGCAGTGCCGTCCGGAAATCGCAGCAGATCATAATAAAATCCATCCACTTCGTCCCAGAGTCCATCGTCTCCGAAGCGATTCACGACCGAGGCAATCCACATCATGTGGTCAATGATCTTCGCCGCTGCTTCTTGATAACTCGGGTCTTTTGCTGCCAGTTCAAGAGCCATCTCAAGCATGCCGTGGCAAAAGATGGTCATCCACGCCGTTCCATCTGCTTCCTCGACATATCCGCCTGTCGGTAGCGGCTGCCTCCGATCAAATAGGCTGATATTGTCGAGGCCCACGAAACCTCCCTCGAAAACACTCTTGTCGAAACGATCTCTTTGATTAACCCACCAGGTGAAGTTCGACATCAGTCTGCGGAAAACACGCTTCAGGAAACCGAGGTCGGTCTCGCCGGAAATCGCCTTCTCTCTGTTGTAGAGAAACATCGCAGCCCATGCGTGAACAGGCGGCGTCACCTCGCCAAAATTCCTTTCGGATGCGGGCATTTGACCGCTGGGATGGAGATACAGCGCTTGCAGGAGCAGTTCGAGCTGCTGCTTGGCGAACTCATTATCGACAAGCGAGAGCCCAAGAGTATTAAACGCGAGATCTGATGCCGAATACCATGGGTACTCCCACTTATCGGGGACCGCGATGATGTCGCCGTTGAGCATGTGAATCCATTCTTTGTAGTTTTCTTCTCGCGTCCATACGACGAGAGGGTCGGAACGGTGCGCTTTGACCCACTCATGAACATCGAAGTAGTAATACTGTTTGTTCCACAGCATTCCGGCCAGGCTTTGTCGCATGACGCGAGCCTCTTCCTTGCCGACGTTCAGAGGGGTAATGAAGGCATAAAAGTCATTGGCTTCCTGCAGGCGCAATTTCACCAAGTCATCAAAAGAACTGCCGAACGGGGAACCGTTGCCTGCGGGTGCCAAACGAGGTAATCCATCTGGACCAATGTTCAGCATCCGAAGGCGGATTACTTGAGCTTCTCCCCCGTTCACGGTCAGTGAGTATTGCGCGCACGCTTTAGTTCCGGAAGATTCGGGGTTGATGGCATCCCGGCAGCCATGAATCAGATAGCGGTCGAACGCATCCTTAACGTAACGGCTTCGGTTAGGCATGCCGAAGATTCGTTCATTATTGGTCTCGTTCTCAGTGAACAGAAGCTCGGGATCGTTCTCACAATACAGATAGTAGTGGCCGAGGTTCAAATGTGACGCAGCAATCGCACGCGTACCCGCGCCAGACACGGCGCTCAAAGCAGGCTTGGGAACATCACCGGACCAAGACCAGGTGTTTCTGAACCAAAACGTCGGCAAGATATGGATCAAAGCCGGCTCGCGCCAGCGGTTGTGTACAGTGATCTTGATCAGGATGTCTTCAACGCTTGCCTTTGCATATTCGACGAAGATATCGAAATAGCGATCGTCATCAAAGATGCCTGTATCCAGAAGTTCGTATTCGGATTCAGCGCGTGTGCGGTTTCGGTTTGTCGTGACGAGATCGCTGTAGGGAAAGGCGCTCTGCGGATACTTATAAAGGAACTTCATGTAGGAGTGCGTTGGCGTGTTGTCTAGATAAAAGTAGTACTCCTTCACATCTTCGCCGTGGTTGCCTTCATGGCTGTTCAGGCCGAACATGCGTTCCTTGATGATCGAATCCTTTCCATTCCAGAACGCGAGGGCAAAACAGAGCTGCTGGTCCTCGTCGGATATTCCGGCGATGCCGTCCTCTCCCATCCGATACGCTCTTGATCGAGCCTGATCGTGAGTAAAGTAGTCCCACGCGTCACCGGAATCGCTGAAGTCCTCTCGCACGGTTCCCCACTGTCTCGCACTCAAGTAGGGTCCCCACTTCCTCCATGTGGCAACGTTGTACGCCTTTAAGCGTCGGATTTCTGCTAACTCAGGCATTTTGTCTCCTTCGTCACTGCGGTCATCACAGAGTTGCGGGCGACGAAATGCCACTGGCTGTGGGATCCACCTAACGCCAGTGAGGGAAATACCAGATTTAAGATTGTCCTTTCTGGGAGGGCAACCAGTAATAATCCTTAGAAAATAATCCTTAGGGGATGCCTGGGCTTCCTCATTGGACGCGTGTACAGCATCTTCCGCGCCAAACCATTAATGCACGTTGGACATCTACAGCGTCAGTCCTGGATGGGCTCCTTCTGCAAGACGCCAGACGGAGCGCTATGCTGGTTTAAGAACACATTTATGTTGCACCAGCGTCCAGAGACCGGCCGCAAAGGCTCCCAGAGGTGTCGCTATGGTTGAAAGCGTAGGAAAAATGCTGAATACCGCGGCATCCGGCAGTCGACCACGCATCCTCCTGGCCGACGGACACTTGGATATGCGTGATTATCTGGCACGGCTGCTAAACGAACAGTATGAGATTGATGCTGCGGCTGATGCTGCTACAACACTGTCTTTGGCGCACAAGCGCGTTCCGGATCTTGTGATTGCTGACGTCACGATGCGGGCGCTTCGCGATTTCGATCTCTTGTGCCAGTTTCACTCCGATGAATGGGGAAGAGTCCCAATCCTCTTATACTCGACGCCGCCTTTCGACCGAGCGTCCTGCGTAAATATTTTTGAAGCCGCAGGCAACGGTTACATAATCACGCCGTTTTCAGAGCTTCAATTTCTGGCGCTCGTGAGGTCCGAGTTGCGAGCGTCCCAATTGCGCCACGAATCTAGCCATCGCCTCCGTTTGAGTAGAGATCGCTTTCGGACTTTGAAGACGATGACTCCAGGGCTCTGGATCAAGGCGCTCACAGGCGAGGTCATCAGTGAATTTCCTGAGTGGTGGGAGAAGCTGACAGGCCAGACACGCGAACAATCTGCCGGGTTCGGGTATTTGGATGTAGTGCATCCGATCGATAAGCCGCACGTGCTTAAAGCCGAGCAAGCTGCCTTGAAGAGCAAGACCACCTACCAGATCGATTTCAGAGTCCGGCAGCGCAATGGGTCGTACAGCTACGTGCGGACCCATGGAGCGCCGGTGTGTGACGACGACGGTAACGTGCGCGAATGGGTCGGATCGATGATCAACATTGATGAAGTCAGGCGGGCAGAAGAGGCTTTGCGTGCAAGCGAGGAACGGCACAGGACCTTTATGGCTATGACCGCTTTGGCGGTTTGGAACGCAGCGCCCAATGGCGAAGTTGTTACCGACGCATATGGATGGCGTGACCTGACCGGACAGACACCCGACCAATATCGAGGCTCCGGCTGGTTGGAAGCGGTGCACCCCGAAGACAAAGCGCGCTTACTTGAAGATTGGCAGCACGCGTTACGCGATAAGGCAAGTATTGATGCGGAGTATAGAGTCAGGCGAAAAGACGGAACGTACGTCTATGTCCGAGACCAGGGAATTCCGCTACGCAGACCCGATGGGAGTGTGCGCGAGTGGATCGGCACCGTCACTGACATTGATAAGAGAAAAAGAGTTGAGGAAGCGTTGCGCCTCAGCGAAGAGCGCTACCGGACCCTGACAACCGCGACGACGGCCGCCGTCTGGAACGCCACTGCGGGCGGCGAAATAGTCGGTGAATGTCATGGTTGGGAAAATATGACCGGACAGACTCCTCAGCAGTACAGGGGCTGGGGATGGATGGATGTCGTCCATCCAGATGACAAGCAGCGGACCATGGAAATTTGGCAACGGTCATTGCGCAACGCCACCCCGGTCGACGTGGATTACAGGAACCGGCGACGCGATGGCTCGTACGGCTACGTCCGCGCGCAGGGAGCACCAGTATGCAACCCCGATGGGAGTGTACGCGAGTGGACCGGCACACTCGTCGATATCGATGATCAAAAGCGAGCTGAAGACGCATTGCGCACCAGCGAAGAAGAATTGCGCGCCAACTTTGAACTGGCAGGAATCGGTCAGGTGCAAACGGATCCGAAGACGGGACGGTACGTACGTGTCAACGACAAATTCTGCAAGATGGTGGGCTATTCAGCAGATGAGCTACTATCGATGACCTATCTGGACATCACGCATCCTGAGGATCGCCGAGCTTCTATGAGCTCTCTTCTTAGTGTGCTGCGTGGCGAAATCAATAAATTCACTACCGAGAATCGGTACGTCCGCAAGGATGGCTCTGTATTCTGGGGATTAGTCAACTCCACCCTAATTCACGACACCCATCGGCGGCCTCTGCGGACTATCACAATGATCGAAGACATCACGGAACGCAGACAGTCAGAGGCACTCTCGCAATGTCAAAAAAGAGCGCTTGAAATGGTCGCTAAGGGCGCTTCGCTTAATGAAGTTCTCGATTTTGTGATTCTCGCTGTCGAAAAGCACGCAACCGTGGACTTGCGTGCTTCCATTCAAATCCTGGACGAGGAAGGAAAACAGTTTCGCCTGTGCGCTGCACCCAGTTTGCCCGAAAGTTATCGTCAGGCTGTTTTGCAAAAACGACCCGTGAGCGCCGAGGATCTGACAACTGGGCCAGAGTGGGCTGACACCACCGATTTGTTGGCGCCGTACTCGATTTGCTCCATCTGGGCAACACCGATCATTTCATCGGATCAAAAACCTCTAGGAAGCTTCTGTCTCTATTCGGCCAAACCGCGGACGCCAGGTGCAGTTGAGCAGACGACGATGGAAAACGTTACGCAGACTGTTGCCTTCGCTATCGAGCGCAAACAAGCGGAAGCTGAACGCGAAGACCTGCTCATGCGCGAGCAGGCAGCGCGCGAGCAGGCGGAGGGAGCGAATCGATTGAAAGACGAATTCCTTGCGGTCGTTTCCCATGAGCTGCGCACGCCCCTGAATGCCATCAATGGCTGGGTGTTTATGCTCCTCCATCGCACTCTTGATAATGCGGCGCAGCTGCGGGCACTTCAATCCATCCAGCGGCAGGTGCATTCTCAGTGCCAACTTGTCGATGATCTCCTTGACGTAGCGCGGATCGCGTCCGGCAAGCTTCGATTGGAGATCGCCGAGGTCGATCCTTTAAAGGTCATCGCCGCAGCTTTAGAGGTCGTCAGGCCAGCTGCCGAAGCGAAACAGATCGACCTTGCGGCCGAACTCGATCCGACCGTTAGCGGGGTGTGGGCGGACTCGGAACGATTACAGCAGGTGGTCTGGAACCTGCTGTCCAACGCGATTAAGTTCACGGCCGAAGGAGGTCGAGTTGGGATTCAGCTGCAACGTACCAATTCAGCGATTGAGATCGTTGTCGCTGATACGGGCCAGGGGATCAGCCCGGATTTCCTGCCGTATGTATTCGACCGATTCCGGCAAGCCGACGTCTCGAGCACACGAACACATGGGGGTCTCGGCCTCGGTTTGGCGATCGTACGTCACTTGATCGAACTCCACGGGGGAACCGTATTTGCGGCTAGCCCCGGCAGAGGGAAAGGCGCTACGTTCACAGTGCGCCTACCAATTCGTCCTGTATGCGCGAGTAGTTCGAAAGTTCCGGCCCGAGACCACGAGCCTGAAACGGTACGCGATGTCTGCGGCGAGGACAAAGAAATCCTGAAAGGCCTCCGGATCCTCGTTGTGGAGGACGAATTAGAGGACCGTGAAGTTCTTTCTGCAGAGCTAGCGCACCATGGTGCAACCGTAAGCGCTTCTGCGTGTGCTGCTGAAGCATTCCGTGAACTGCGGCGTCTCCGGCCTGACGTTCTGGTAGCGGACATCGGAATGCCCGATGAAGATGGTTACAGCCTTATCCGTAAAATCCGAGCTTGCCCATTTGACCAAGGTGGACGCACACCGGCGATTGCGCTCACAGCGTACGCGGGTGATGCCAACCGGAAGCGTGCGCTCGAAGCCGGCTATCAGAAACACATAGCAAAACCGGCTGATCCGAACGAGTTGGCGCAAACGATTATCCGCCTGTTGCGCGGACACGTGGGATAAAGCCTCAGTCAACCCGCGGTTCCTGCTGGCTGCAACAATGGATCGTGCCCAAGCCGTGAACCATCGCACTGGCGTGAATACCGACAACACGGCGTGATGGAAAGCACTCCTGAATAATATCGAGTGCACGCCGGTCATTCGCGTGACCGAAGATGGGAACAGCAACAGCCGAATTGCCGATAAAAAAATTCGCGTAACTTGCAGGTAAACGCGCGTGACGGTCGCCAAGATGACCCGGCATGGGCAGCTTCACCACGTTTAGACCGAACTCGCGCAAGCGATCATAGTTCTCCTTGAGGATTTTGTAGTTCTCGTCAGCAGGATTTTCTTCGAACGCGCAGAGCACCGTATCGTTGCTGACAAAGCGGGCGATGTCGTCGATATGGCCGTCCGTATCATCACCGGCAATACCTTCGCGAAGCCAGAGCACGTCAGACACATTAAGGTACTCCTTCAAATATTCTTCTATATCTGCCCGCTTTAACTGGTGGTTACGATTATCATTCAGCAGGCATTGTTCGGTCGTGAGCACCATGCCCGCTCCATTAACTTCGATCGAACCTCCTTCCAAAACAATGCCCGGTTCGAACATTGGAAGGCCGAGCGTCTTATTCAATTCACCAGGGATACGATCATCTCCAATCAAGTCGTCATACTTGTTTCCCCATGCATTGAAGATCCAATTGACCATCGCGAGTTGACGCTCCACGCGATTCACAACGAACGTCGGACCGTAGTCCCGGATCCATGAATCTTCTGCCGGAACGAGCATGAACTCAACCTGAGTGAGCGCAATCCCTTCGCGATCCAGGGCAAGCCGGACCTTCGCTTCACTCTCGTAATCCTTTACGAGCAATTTGATTTTCTCGCCTGTATGTAACGCTCGAATTATGTCTACGTAAGTCGTTTGTACATCAAGGAGCATTCCCGCCGGCCAGGTGATTTCGTTATGCGGCCACGTCAGCCAAACAGCCTCTTGGGGCTCCCATTCGGCAGGCATGTGATAACCGAGGCTTTTCGGTGTCGGGCGTGTCATCGAACCAGATCCGTATAGCTCTGCGGCCGCCGGTTGTGAAGAAACCGCCAGCCTTCCTGAGACGCGCGAATGCGTCTCAGATCCAGGCTTGCCATCAGCACCTCTTCTTTTGAATGTGAGGCCCGCGCGATCACTTCGCCGAACGGGTCTGCGACAAACGAACCGCCCCAAAATCGCAGGTCACCCTCGCGGCCGACGCGATTCACCGCTGCAGTAAAGATGCCGTTCAAAGAAGCATGCGCGCGCATCGCATCTTCCCAACGTCGCGCGGAGAACGGTTCGTCCCGTTTGAGTTCTTTAAACCAACCAATCGCGGTCGGATAAAAAATAATCTGTGCGCCTTGAATCGTATTAATGCGAGCAGCTTCGGGATACCACTGGTCATAGCAGATGAGCGGCGCGATCACGGCACCGCCCGCATTCACCTGCACGTAGCCGATGTCACCGGCGGAGAAGTAGTGCTGTTCGAAGTAATTCGGATCGTGCGGAATATGCATCTTTCGATATTTGCCCGCTAAGCTTCCCGCGGCGTCGAAGATGAGCGAGGTGTTGTAAAACTTTCCGTCATCACCCTTCTCGTAAATGGATCCACCGATCAATAAGACGCGATTCGACGAAGCACAGTCTGCAAGGAACCGCGAAAGCCGGCCCGGCACAGGTTCCGCAAGCGCGAAAAATCTGTCATCTTCAGTTTGAGCGAAATATCGATACGCGAATAATTCCTGGAGGCAGACGATCTCAGCGCCTTTCCTGGCAGCCTTCTTGATGTAGCGTGCAGTCTTCTCCAGATTCTCTTCGAAATCGTCACTGACCTTCATCTGGATCAGACCGACTTTGATCGAGTGCTTCGGCATTTTTATGGAATCAGCACAATCTTTCCGAGAGCGCCCGGCTCCATCACCAATTGATGCGCGCGCGGCGCTTCGGCCAGCGGCAGTTCGTGCCGAACGATGGGACGAAGGCTCCCATTTTCGAGACCGGCAATCGTCGCGGCGTGAATTTCGCGGAGATCAGCGTCGGTCGCGGCAAATAATGTCAGACCTAGAATGGTTGCTTCTCGAGCCATAGCGTCACGCGGATTAATTTCAATCGTGCCGCGATTGCCGATCACTACCACACGGCCCGCGGGCGCAAGTAGCGTTAGGTCCTTCGCGAGATTCACATTAGCAAGCATTTCAGTAATCAAATCGACCCCGCGACCGTCCGTGATTTCCATGAGTCGCTTTTCATAGTCCGGTGCGCGATGATCCAAGACGTAGTGGGCTCCCTGCTCGGCAGCGAGTGCACGGCCCTTCTCGGTTCCGCCGGTTCCAATCACTGTGAATCCTGCCCCGCGAGCAAACTGCACGCACGCAATGCCGACGCCGCCCGTGGCGCCGTGAACAAGAACTGTTTCGCCTGCCTTTCCCCGCCCGCGTTGGAACAGCGCTCGATACGCCGTACCGTAAGGCACGCCAATGGCTGCGCCTTGCGCGAATGAAACTTTGGACGGTAGATGATGGACGCGGGACTCCTCGCAAATCGCAAGCTCGGCGCAAACACCGGTAAGCGATCCATTGGTATAGACTCGATCACCAACTTTGAAGTGCTTGACGTTTGGGCCGACGGCTTCAATGAATCCGCCTGCGTCCGTACCCGGCGTGTAAGGCAACTTCGGCTTCCGAGCATAAGTGCCGGATCGTATATACGTATCCACCGGATTAATGCCTGCCGCCTCCACACGCACCAGTACCTGACCGGAATCGGGCTTCGGGTCCGGCACGTCTTGAATCTTCAACATCTCGGGTCCACCAAACTCGCTAACACGAACTGCTTTCATCTGCCGATCCTCCTTTGTGAGCGGAAGCAGTCGATTATATCTGAGGTATGATTCCTGCAACTTATGCGTGCTTGGATACCAGGGGGTGTGCTGCTTGCGTGCATCTGGGGATGTGCTGTGAATTCTAGTAACGCACCCGTGAAATGGGCGCTCGCCATTCACGGCGGAGCAGGAGTGATCGAACGGGCATCAATGACTCGCGAGAACGAAGCCGCGTATCGCGCAGCACTTTCCAGCGCTTTGGAGACGGGAGCCAAGATTCTTAGCGACGGTGGATCGGCGCTGGATACCGTCGAGTCCACAATCCGCCTGATGGAAGATGATCCGTTATTCAACGCCGGACGCGGCGCCGTATTCACGGCGGCAGGACGAAACGAACTGGATGCATCGATCATGGACGGCTCAAACCTGAGCGCCGGAGCCGTCACGGGCGTAACTCGCGCTCGCCATCCGATTACTGTGGCACGCACGGTCATGGAGAAGTCGCCACACGTCATGCTCGCGGGTGAAGGCGCGGATTCGTTTGCAAAAGATCAAGGACTCGAGCTCGTCGATCCGTCTTTTTTCTTCACAGAAAGGCGTTGGCAGGAACTCGAAGAAACGCTCCGAAAACGAGGCGAGCCCATCCCAGCGCGACCCGCCGGCGCGCCGAAACCTCAAGCCGCGATGCCTCGAGGACCGCTCGACGAACACGAATTTGGTACGGTCGGAGTCGTCGCCCTAGATTCGCACGGCAATCTTGCAGCCGGTACTTCGACAGGTGGCACGACCGGAAAACGTTGGGGCCGCGTCGGCGATTCACCGATCATCGGAGCGGGCACCTACGCGTCGAATCAGTCGTGCGCTGTTTCGGGCACCGGCGTTGGCGAGTTTTTTATTCGATTGACCGTCGCACGAGAGATCTGCACGCTCGTGCAATATCAAAATTACAGCGTGCAACAAGCTGCTGACGAGGTGATTCAAAACCGGCTGAATGCTCTGAAAGGAACGGGCGGCGTTATCGTGATTTCCCCAAAGGGCGACATCGCGTGGAGCTTCAATACTTCCGGTATGTACCGCGCAAGCACGGCGGCCGGCATTCCGTCTCGGATCGCAATATTCAAAGACGAACGGTAGTGCTAGACTCAGCAATTCCCATGGCGACTGTACGATTTACTCGAAATATCCAACGCCACGTGGAGTGTCCGACGCGCGAGATTAGCGGATCCACGTTGCGCGCTATCCTCGATGAATACTTTCGTGAAAACGAAAAAGCGCGCGGCTACGTGCTCGACGAGCAGGGCAGAATCCGTCGACATATGGTGGTCTTCATTGATGGCGAATTGGTCCAGGATCGTGATGGTCTGAGCGATAGAATCGAACCAACGTCAATGATTGATGTTATTCAGGCATTGTCCGGAGGTTAGAGAAGCACTGGGTTTTACCCGCGCAGCGCCATCTCGAATTGCAGGAACAGCGCAACGCACCGCCTCTTTTATCGCTTCATGCATTTTGCATACTCCATCATCAGGATCATCATCGTCGATCTCGTTCTGAGCGGTGACAACGCTGTCGTCATCGGAATGGCTGCGCATCGTTTGCCGATGCCGCAACGCAGGAAGGCCATTTTCATCGGGGGCGGCGCGGCGATAGCATTGCGGATTCTCCTGACGGCAACAGCTGCGCTTCTGTTGCAGATTCCCGGATTGCAACTCATCGGCGGTCTGCTCTTGACGTGGATCGCATTCAAGCTCCTTAAAGAAGAAGAGGAAAGTAAAGAAGGTTTTAAAGCCGCTGGAACTCTGCGCGAGGCGGTCATCACCATCCTGGTCGCAGATTTTGTCATGAGCACAGACAATGTGCTCGGCGTCGCCGGCGCAAGTCAGGGGAATGTCGGACTTTTGCTGTTTGGCTTGGTGTTCAGTATGGCCATCCTGATGTGGATGGGCAACGTTGTAGCAGATCTAATCAATCGGTTCATTTGGCTGTCCTATGTTGGAGCTGCCGTGATTGCCTGGACCGGCGCTTTAATGGTGTTTGAAGATCCATTAGTGCTCAGTCACGCTGTGTGGCTTACAAAGCCTGTCGCATACGGTTCGGCTGCTGTCGTCACCATCGGGGTCACCGCCTTTGCGCACTGGTTCCATCGGGTGCGCGGCGCTGAACAAGATTGATGTAACGCGACAAATGGCAAGCGCGTATGAAATTTCGATTCTGGTTAGCGTCGGAGAGTGTTGAAACTTTCTTAACAAGGGAGAATCGAATGAGAACGAAAGCCTGCATGTTACTGATTTGTGTGTTTGCGGTCGCCGGACTCGCTCTGGCCCAAGCCAAAGTTGATGGCAAATGGACAGGCGAGATCCAAGGAGGACGAGGACCGCAAATGGTGACACTCACATTAAAAGATGAAGGTGGCGGCAAGCTGACCGGCACCTACGAAGGTGCCCGGGGTGGCGCAACCCCGATCGAAGAAGGAAAGATCAGCGGCAACACGATCACGTTCAAGCGGAAGCAAATGGGACGTGGTGGTGAACCGGTTGTTATCAACTACACCGGCACCGTCAGCGGCGACGAGATCAAGTTCAAGCAAGAAGTCGAAGGTGGCGGTGGTGGCGGCCGCGGCGGACCTGTGGAATTTACAGTAAAACGAAGTAGCTAGTAACGTCTCTCTCAAAGGGGAAAGGGTGACCCTTTCCCCTTATTCTCTTCCTTCCTCACATCAGAGCGATCAAACGATTTATCACTCCTAAGAACCGCAGTGTCTCCGGAAAATAGAAGCTGAAGACATTCCGAAGCCCGATTTCCGGCAGGATAGGATTCACGTGACCATACATGCGCAGCAACGTGAGGCTTTGATCCAAGCCGTGTGCGCGTGCGGCCTCAGCAAATTCGATCGTTTGTTGAGCCGGAATGGCCGGATCGTTGATACCGTGAACCAAGATCAACGGCGCGCGAATCTGCTCCACAAATCGCGACGGCGAAAGCGCGTCGAGCCGGCGTTGCAAATTCTGCGGGGCGGCGTCAAGCCGTGCATGAAAGTCTTCCGGTGTCGATGCTAAAAAGACTGCCAATAAAGCTTTGCCCTCGGGAGAAAGCTTCTCCGCAGCATCGGCTTCCGCTACGTCGTCGCCGCGACCGTGTTCGGCGATCGTTCGAAGTCGTGTCCGATCGCTTTCGTCAGGCACCAGGTCCGAATTTGCTCCGAGGTAAACCCACTTCAGGTAAGCGATCGGACTTTCCGGCCCCGTAACAACGAACTCCAGCGTTTCACGAATATCGAAATACCCGCCGAATGCGAGAGCGAACCGGACGTGATCGCGAATGTCCGGATCCGCAGCCGCGATCATGGCTGGACCGCATCCATAGCTGAAACAGGCAATGGCTGAATCTTTGCCGATGAATTGAAATACGGACTTGATGTGACCTGACTCCTCAGGCTGAAGATGCTGTCTTCTCATTTCGATGAGATCCGGCACGAACACTTGATATCCCACCTGCGCCAGAGCTTCTGAGATGCGCATCAAATCCAGGCTGTTCTTACCGGTTGGATTGAGGCCGTGAACAATCAAGATCGGCGAATGCGCATGTTCCCCGCTGTAGATGTCGATCGGAATCCCAGCGTGCTCGACTGTTTCGTGCCGTACCGGACCCTTCCACGCGTTGAGTGCATCTGTGTAGCCGAGAATTTTCAAGCCGAGGCAAATAACCAGGAGCGCGCGGCGGAGTAAGAGAGAAACAAGGAGGATGAACAACGCGCCGAAGATACGGCGCACTATGGGAGAGTTACCCCACCAGATCTTAGGTTGTGTAATCCGCATTGATGCGAATGTAGCCCTCGGTCAAGTCGCAGGTCCAAACCCGCGCCGATGCGGAGCCCGAGTACAACACGACGCGGATCTGAATTTCTTTTTCACGCAGTTTCTTTTGCGCTTCTTCGAGAGTGGCGTCGGAGATCAGAACGCCGCCGATGTAGATATCGACTCGATCGGATTTTAGAGCCACACCTGAGTTGCCGATGGCTCCCACAATACGGCCCCAATTCGGATCGGCGCCATAGATTGCAGTCTTCACAAGTGGTGAACGCGCGATCGTGCGGCCAATCGTATGCGCCGCTTCCTCGCTCGGAGCGCCCTCAATATTGATCTCGACGAATTTCGTCGCGCCCTCACCGTCACGGACGATCGCCGTTGCAAGTTGCGTACAAACGTCGAGCAAGCCATCGCGAAACTGAGTAGAGTCGGGCCGTACTCCGGACGCGCCATTAGCCAGCACGACTACCATGTCATTTGTCGACGTGTCTCCGTCGACTGAAATGGAATTGAAAGATCGGTGCACTGCGTATCGCAATGCCCCATCGAGCTCGGCATGAGCGACATCGGCATCTGTAACGATGAACGAGAGCATTGTCGCCATATCGGGATGGATCATGCCTGCGCCTTTTGCAACTCCGGCAATGCAGGCGGCGCCGACCCGGGCTGTCGCAATTTTCGGAACGGTATCGGTTGTCATGATACCGCGTGCCAGCAATTCGAGACTGGTTGGTTGGAGATTCTCGACAAGACGCGGAATCGCGTCGTTAATTTTCTCGACGGGCAATCGGCGGCCGATGACTCCCGTTGAGGACACAATCACTTCATTCGGTCTGCATCCGAGGTGGGACGCGAGTGCCTCCGCTGTTCCTCGCGCCGCCTGGACTCCCGCCTCGCCTGTCGCAGCATTCGCGTTGCCTGAATTCACGATGACCGCGCGAATGTGGTGGCCCGTCTCGCGAAGATGTTCCTGGGAAAGCACCAAAGGTGCAGCGATGAACGTATTTTGTGTAAATACAGCAGCGGCGTTTGCCGGCCGTTCGGAATAGATCAGCGCCAGGTCGAGCGCGCCTCCTGCTTTGATACCTGCTGCAACGGCCGTCATCTTGAAGCCTTGTACAATCATCTGCATTCGCACGCTTATGATAGACCGTAACGCAGCCCAGCGAAGGTCCTCATACGTGTGGATCTATATACAGTGCGGATTTGTGTACTTCATCTCGAGCTGATGAAGAATCCGGCCATGCTGGCGCGCCAGGTCCGCGATCTCGCGTTCCCATTCGTAGAATTGACTGAGTGTCACTGGATCGCAGTCGAGTGTCGAAAGGCATCGCCGATCTTCGAAAATCGAATTCGCCAACAGGTCTGTGTAGCGCTGACAAGTCGACGCGAAAGCCTGCCCTTCCGCCCGGCTCAATTCTTCAAATAGTGATAAAGCCTGCCTGTGTTTGGCAACATTTTGGTCCAGGCAAGCGAACCGCAAAATCTCCTCCGTATTGTCAAGACATCGATGCACCACATCGCGCATGAAGCTCAAAATAAGGTACAGATCCCCTCCATCAACGTCATGCTGATTTTCCATTCGCTCGCCCATGAGCCTCAAAACCTCCAGACCGCAGAAGACCACTTGATGCTCTCTCACGCGTGAGACGACCGCCTGCATGAAAACCTCCAAGTTGGTTCGTGGTTTAGGCTGTTACATAGTATTCGAATCACTAATGGGTCGTAAGAATAGTAGTAGAAGCTCAAGACTGGCAAGGAGTTTTTGTGATAAGCTCACGAGGTTTTTAGGCGAGTGTCGAGCAGTTAAGGAGGTAAGAGCGTGAGCACAACTCTGAACGGCCAAGCCCCTGTAACGGAACGGGAATCCGCATCTTCCGAGCATAAGCCACCGTATCCGGGGATTCCGACCACGTCCGACGGTGCCGGAATGGTGGTTTGGGTGGAAACTCATATCACGCAGGGTGCATGCGCGTATCCGATCACCTCGTCCACGACGATGGGCGGCGGGTACCAGGCCGAAGTCGCTAATGGTAAGCATAATCTTTGGGGCGAGGAGTTGGCTTTTATCGAGCCGGAATCCGAACACAGCGCCGCCAGTACTTGCGAAGGTTTCGCAGTCTCAGGCGGCCGGGTCACGAATTTCACATCCGGACAAGGTTTGATCCTGATGAAGGAGGTTCTGTACACGATCTCGGGCAAACGTTTGCCCGTCGTGTTCCATATCGGGGCCCGGGCGATAACATCACATTCATTGAACGTGCACGCCGGGCATGACGACGTGTACGGCGTTGCTGATTGCGGCTGGGGCGCTCTTTTCGCCCGCAATGCGCAGGAAGCCGGCGACCTCGCTTTAATTGCCCGCCGCGCTGCCGAAGAGACCGAGACTCCTTTCCTCAATGTCCAGGACGGATTTCTTACAACGCACACAGTCGAGAATGTCCGGCTGCCGGAACCGGAATTGATGAAGCAATTTGTCGGACATCCGTCGAAAGGCACGCGAGCACTATTTGATCCTCGCGTTCCGCTGATGTCCGGTGTCGTCCAGAATCAGGACAGCTACATGAAAGGCAAGATCGCCCAGCGAAAATGGTACGACCGCGTTCTTCCTACGCTGAAAGCGGTCATGGACGATTACTCGCGTCTCACCGGCAGGAAATACGACGTCGTGATGCCCTACCGGTTGGAAGATGCCGAATATGCGATCGTCGGTTCCGGCTGCATGCTGGAAACTGGGGAAGCGGTGGTCGATTGGATCCGGGAAAAAATGGGAGTCAAAGTCGGGCTCCTTCATATCACGTGCTGGCGGCCTTTCCCTGCAATTGAAATTGTCGAAGCGCTACGTCATTGCAAAGCCGTTTCGGTTATCGAACGTCTTGACGTTCCGATGATGCAATCCAATCCCCTTCTCTGCGAAACCAAGGCTGCATTCGCCGACGCCGTTTCTGGAACTCCCGGCTATCCCGAACTGGACCGCGTCCCGAAATTTTTCGGTGGCTCCGCTGGTCTTGGCAGCCGCGACGTTCGCGCCGGCGACTTCATTGCAATCACTGAGAACATGCTCAGCCCGAGCCCGCGGATTTACTTCAGCGTCGGCATCAAGCACGAAACAGCTCTTACTGTTCGAGTCGATCCCGATGTCCGTACGCCGGGTTCGTTCTCGATGCGAGGCCATTCGGTAGGCGGCTACGGGTCTGTTACGACCAACAAAGTCATCGCGACGATCGCAGGCGAAGTCTTCGGCATGGACGTGCAGGCGTATCCCAAATACGGTTCGGAAAAGAAAGGTCTGCCGACAACTTATTACCTCACGATTGCCAAAGATCACATCCGCGTTCACTCCGAACTCGAGCACGTGGAATTCATCCCGCTCAATGACGTAAACGCTTTCAACTTGGAAAACCCCCTCGCCGGCCTCGCCGCCAATGGAATGGTTTTCGTCCAAAGTCCGAAGACAGAACCGACAGAAATCTGGGCCGCCGTTCCGGCCTGGGCGCGCCGAGACTTGATTCAGAAGAACGCACGTGTATTCGCGCTGGATACGGTCAAGATTGCGAAAGAGGTTTCGTCCTTGGCCGACTTGCAACAGCGCATGCAAGGTATCGTGCTGCTGGGCGTGTTTTTACGGGTAACACCCTTCAGAGAACAAAGCGGGATCAGCGATAACGACTTGTTCAAAGGCGTTGAGAAAGCCCTGAGAAAATACTTCGGAAAGCGCGGCGAGCGCGTGGTGCAAGATAACCTGAAGGCCGTGTCACGCGGCTATGGTGAACTGATGGAAATTCCTCGAGAAGTTATGGTGGCGAACCCCGGCAAGGGCGCCCCTGCAAGCGCGTAAGACAGGAGCAACGAATGAACGAATTTGATGTACCTGTTGAAGAACTCGTCGAAGACATTCGCATCAATGTCGTCGATACCGAGGACTTCAACAATCGCGTAGTCGCGGCCTATGAAAGTGGTACCGCGGAAAAAGGTTTAGATGCCGATGATCAAGTCGGCCGGAGCATCATTCCAGCCGGTACAGGCGTATTCCGGGATTTCAGTTACATCGCTCCCGACATTCCAGAATTCATCACCGAAAACTGCGTCGGCTGCATGGACTGCGTTACAGAATGTCCGGACACAGCCATCCTGGGGAAAGTGGCAGAACCTTCAACTCTCGAAGAGAGACTGTCGAAAATCGACGATCCACAACTGCGCGAAAGCATGAGCAAGCAGTGGGGAATCACGAACAAGTACTACAACGTGATCGAAAAGAAAAATCCGGGCGGCGGCGGCAAGTTCGGCATTTTCATTGATCCGACGAAGTGCAAAGGCTGCGCCGAATGCGTCGATGCGTGTGGCGATCACAACGCCCTCAAGATGATCCCGAAAGACGACAAGAACATGGCCTGGTACAAAGCCGCGTTCAACTTCTATCGCAGCATGCCGGAAACGCCGAAGAAGTACATCAACGAGAAGGCGCTCGCGGACATGATGCTCGCCGAACGTTCGCTTCTTTACGTTGGCGGCGCCGGCTCGTGCATGGGTTGCGGTGAGGCTACTGCGCTCCGCATGATGCTGGCGGCGACGGGATTCGTTTACGGCAAAGAAAATATCGGCATGGTGGCCGCCACCGGCTGCAATACTGTATATACGTCGACGTACCCTTACAATCCTTACCAGATCGCCTGGACGAACTCCCTCTTCGAAAACGCGCCGGCTGTCGCGATGGGCGTGCGTGCGAAGTGGGATGTCCAGAACTGGCAGAAGAAGCGCCTCTGGATTGTCGGCGGAGACGGCGCAATGAACGATATCGGATTCCAATCGCTGTCGCGCATGCTTGCGGCCGGCATGGATATTAAGGTCATTGTGCTCGACACGCAGGTCTACTCCAATACGGGAGGGCAGACGTCCACAAGCTCGTTTAAAGGTCAGGATGCAAAAATGAGCTTCCACGGAAAAGTAATCCCTGGAAAGAAAGAAAACCGCAAGGAACTCGCAAACATCTGCATGATGCACAAGGATGTCTACGTTGCTCAGACCACGTGTGCTCACCCGAATCATTTTTACAAAGCCGTGATGGACGCGAACGAGTACTCGGGTCCGGCGATCGTGAACGTTTTCACCACGTGCCAGCCGGAACACGGCGTCGGCGATAACATGGCCGAGCACCAAGCGAAACTCGCCGCCGATTCACGGACATTTCCGATTATGATCTACGACCCGCGGAAGGGTTCGAAGTTCAAGGAGCGGTTGAGTCTGGCCGGTAATCCGAACGTGAAGGAAGATTGGTATGTAAATCCGAAAACGGGCGAACCTGTAGACTTCATCGCGTTCGCACGTTCGGAAGGGCGCTTCTCTAAGCATTTCGACAAAGAGGGAAATCCCAGTCCGACCCTGATTGCCACCAATCAGGAGCGACTGGAAAACTGGCGCCTGCTGCAAGAACTCGCTGGAATTAAGTAATCCGCGCTCTCACAAGTCGGGGACATGGGGGCTGCCCCCATGTCCCCTTTTTTATGAAAACTCTTTTCCTCAAAGAAAACGATGTTGAACAACTCGTCTCCACACCGGAAATCATCGACGTTCTAGATGCCGCTTTCCGCGATCAAGCGGCCGGTCGCGCATGGACGAATCCTCGCAATCGACTCCGGCTTCCCGGGGCGACGCTTCACATCATGGCTGCTGCGATTCCCGGCTATTTCGGATACAAGGCGTACACTGTCACGGCCGGTAAAGCAAAGTTTCTCTTCTTTCTCTACTCCTCACAAACAACGGAGTTGCTCGCCATCATCGAAGCCGACGCGCTCGGACAAAAACGTACTGGCGCAGCGAGCGGTCTGGCTACTCGAGTTCTTTCGAGGCCGGATTCCCGGCAAGCCACTCTGTTCGGCGCAGGATGGCAGGCGCAAAGCCAGCTTGTCGCTATCGATGCTGTTCGCAATTTGAAGCGCATGTTCATTGTGAACAGAAACACCGAACGTCGAGAAACATTCATCAAGAAAATGCAACCACAGGTCAAGGCTGAGCTCATGCCGACCAATTCCGCCGAGGAAGCGGTACGATCGAGTGACATTGTGACGACCATGACCAGTAGTCGTGAGCCCGTGCTCAAAGGCGAATGGCTGCAGCCCGGAGTTCATGTGAATGCAGCCGGTGGAAATTTGCTTCTTCGTCGTGAGGTTGATGATGAGGTTTTGTTGCGATCGAACCGGCTTGTCGTGGATTCTACCGAGCAAAGCAAAATCGAGTCGGGCGAGTTTCTCGGAGTGATTGAAACCGGCCGGCGTCATTGGGAAGATTTTACGGAATTGCGGGACGTAGTCGCCGGCTTCAAGCCCGGACGGACCAGTCCGTCAGACATTACGTTCTTTAAGTCTGGTGGTGTCGCTTTGGAGGATGTCGCAATCGGAAAGTTGGTGTACGAACGGGCTCTCGAGCGAAAGGCCGGCCGCGACCTGGATCTTTAAAACACTGTAGGAGCGGTCTATGACCGCCAACGATCAGGCGGTCATAGACCGCCCCTACAGTTCCACGAACCTCAGCCTTCTCGACTTCAGCTCGAATCGGGGCAGGCTGCCATCTGCGACATGCTCAATGCTTGCCCTGATTCGCAAATCGTTCGAGAACGCTTGAGCCAGTCGATCGATCACTCCGTCAGGCGCGCCCGCGACCTCTACTTTGAGACGCAGTTCATGCATTTCCCGATGTCGATATACCTCGATCGCAAACTCTACGATTTCCGGATGCCGGCGTACGATATTTTCCACGGCGCTTGGAAATACATTAATCCCTCGAATCGTGATCATGTCATCCGCCCGGCCGAGCACTCCGCCAACCAGCCGCGCACCGCGGCGGCCGCACGGGCACGGCTCGCGTGAGATCACGCCGAGGTCTCCCGTCCGGTAACGAATAAGCGGCATTCCCACGCGGCCGAGATTCGTGAGTACGAGTTCGCCTTTTTGCCCGTCGTCAACCTCGGCCTGGGTGGCTGGATCGATCATCTCGGCGATGAACTCATCTTCATTGATGTGCAATCCAGACTGCTCTTCGCACTCGAAGCCGTACGCGCCCATCTCCGTCATTCCGACGTGATCGAATGTCCTGGCTCCGAACGATTCCTGAATCCGCTTTCGAGTTTCAGTAATGCTGGCGCCCGGCTCCCCTGCATGGATCGTCGTCCGGATAGCGCTGCGGCTCATATCGATTCCCTGCTCCCGAGCGGCATCGGCGAGACGCATCGCATAGGTTGGCGTGCAGACGAGAACCGTTGCTTCACGATGAAGAATGGACTGCAGCCGCTGCTCCGTAGATTGCCCTCCGCCGGAAATACTCATGAGGCCCATTCGTTGAGCCGCTTCGAATGCGGTCCAAAATCCGATGAAAGGCCCAAACGAAAACGCGACATACACCCGATCGCCCTGCCGCACGCCGGCGCCTTTGAAAACCTCTACCCAGCATCGCAGCCACCAATCCCAACTTTCCGGCGTGTCGAGCCAAAGTATCGGCCTGCCTGCAGTACCCGAGGTCTGGTGGATTCTCGTGTA
>DATFXZ010000721.1:0-8675 GCA_035315305.1 Terriglobia bacterium
CACGTCCTGCCCCTGAATTACTATCAGAAATATGCGCTATCACGCCCTAGCATGCGACTATGACGGCACCATCGCCTGGGATGGCCACCTAACCGAGCACACCATTGGTGCGCTCGTCGGAGTGAAGAAGTCCGGGCGCAAATTGATTCTTGTTACAGGAAGGGAACTCGATGACCTCATGAGGGTCTGTCCGCGACTCGATTTGTTCGACCGAGTCGTCGCCGAAAATGGCGCGCTGCTTTACCGGCCGGCGACTCGGGAAGAGCGACAGCTTGCTGAACCCCCTCCCGAAGGCTTTGCCCGCGAATTGATCCGTCGCGGAGCGGAACGCGTGTCCACCGGCCGGGTCATCGTGGCCACGTGGCGTCCTCACGAAACCAAAGCGATTGAACTCATCCGCGATTTCGGGCTCGAGTTACAGGTAATCTTCAATAAAGGCGCTGTAATGATCCTGCCTTCGGGCGTCAACAAAGCTACCGGATTGACGGCTGCGCTGCGTGAACTGGGGTTGTCGCCTCATAATGTGGTCGGTGTCGGCGACGCGGAGAACGATCACGCGTTCCTGGCGTTATGTGAATGTTCAGTGGCAGTCGCGAACGCACTCGATACCCTGAAACGGCGAGTCGACTGGGTAACAGTAAAGAGCCACGGCGAGGGGGCGGTTGACCTGATTGACTCGCTCATCGCGACGGATCTGAAAGAACTGGAAGATCGCCTTCATCACAAATTGCTCTTAGGTAAACGCCTGGACGGCCCAGAGGTCTGGCTGCAGCCATACGGTAAGAACGTTTTGATCGCTGGGACATCGGGTGCAGGAAAATCGACACTTGCGATGGGGTTTCTGGAGCGCTTGGAAGAACAAGCTTACCAATATCTCATCATCGATCCGGAAGGCGATTATTCTTCGTTTCCGGGTTCCGTTGCTCTTGGCGATGATCAACGGCCTCCCAGTATTCAAGAAGTGCTGGATGTCCTCGCAAAGCCGGACGCGGACGCTGCAGTGAATTTAACCGGCCTGGCTCTGAATGACAGACCGGCGTTCTTCGAGGCCCTGCTTCCGCGCATTCAGGAACTTCGTGCCAAGACGGGACGGCCGCACTGGATTCTCATCGACGAGTCTCATCATGTGCTTCCTTCGTCTTGGAAGGCCACGGGCACAACTGTATCGCATCGGATGTATGGAACGATGCTGATCACGCTCGAACCCGATCGAGTGGCTCCGGCGATTCTCTCAACCGTAGATGTGGTCATTGCGATCGGTGAAGATCCGGCCGCGATGGTGAAGAAATTCAGTGAAACCGTCGCTCAGGCTCCGCCTGTGCTCGGCTCGAGGACTCTGAAACCGGGCCAAGCCCTTGCATGGTTCCGCGATTCTTCCGAAACTCCATTTGTGTTCCAAACCACTGTGCCTCGCGCGGAACGCCGCCGGCACCGGCGTAAATACGCAGAGGGTGAGCTACCGCCGGATTTGTGCTTCTACTTTCGCGGCCCGGATGGAAAGCTGAACTTGAAGGCGCAGAACCTCGCAATGTTTCTTCAGATCGCAGATGGTGTTGATGATGAGACCTGGCTTTTTCACCTCAAGAATGGCGAGATAGCCGGGTGGTTCCGTAATGTGATCAAGGATCCCGAACTCGCTTTGCAGGCTGAATTGATCCAGCGGGCCGACGTTACAGCTGGGGAAAGCCGGAAGCACATTCGACGGGAAATCGAGCAGCGGTACATACTGGCGGCCTGAGGGAGGGGGTTATGAGTTATCAGTTATCAGTTATGAGTTATGAGTAAACCCAAAACTCATAACTCAAAACTCTTTACTCAGAAGTACGCGGCCCCACTAGCTCTTTCCATGATGGGCCACTCATCCACGACGAGCTCTCCCCGCACACAGAAGAATCGATCGTAGAGATTCACGGTCGGATCGCAGTGAGGGATGATGAACCGCAATTTGTCGCCAAGCTGAATATTGTGGCCGCCGGTCAACATCAGCCTGCCATGTTCGTCGCCTGCGAATTCATACGTCACGCCTGTGATGCCCAGCGGCTCCGGACCGAATGGGCGATCCGTTGAAAACGCTTTCAATCCTGCATCGACGATCACCTTATCACGGGAACGATGCACGACGGTCGAGAGCACGCACAACGCAGGCGCGAAGTCTTCGTATACGGGACCGCTCTCTCCTCCAATTTTTCGGTATTCGACATCCATGAATACGTACGAGCCGGACTGCATCTCCGTCATGCCTTCGACGTATGAATCGATGTTGTAGGTACCCGTGCTTGCGCCGCTGAGAATCTCGATTTGATGGCCGCGTCGCCGTAGCAAATCACGCGTTTCGACAGCGTGCTCCAGCGCGCGTCTCGAGTTTGCGCGACGGTTTTCGAAGCCAACTGAATGCGCAACGTGTCCGGCGTAGGCACAGATGCCTATCAATCGAAGATTTTTCGCACGAGCGATACTGTCGGCCAGGTGAGCCGCAGCTTCACCCGGTTGCGTGCCGGTTCGATTCTGTCCAATGTCGACATCGATCAACACCGTTATGTGGACTCCGGCCCTTGATGCCGCGCTTTGCAGTTCCTCCACATTGCGAACATCGTCCATAACGACCATCGTGTCTGGCGCCTCGGAAACGACGTTAACAAGCCGTGACACCTTTGGTTGACCTACCATCTCTCCAGTAATCAACAGGCCTCGAATACCGCCACGCACCATGACCTCAGCTTCGGCTATCGTGGCGACGCAGATTCCGACAGCGCCTTGCTCGATCTGCCGTCGTGCGATGTGCACGCATTTGTGTGTCTTGGCATGTGGACGCAGCGCGATCTGGCGTTCACGCGCAAAGCGGCTCATTTTGTCGAGATTCGATTCGAGCCGGTCGAGATCCACCACTAAAGATGGGGTCGGCAAATCATGGATTTTTTTCACGAGTCGGAGTCTACCATTTCAACGATCCATAAACTTTATGGAAACCCCGGCTTACCGTCTGCTCGAAAAGGTCCGCAAGCCATGCATCTGTCGGTGTTTCTGTCTAAGGCAATGTGATTGCTACTTTCGACCTTGGATCAGGCGTTCAGGAGTGCGCAGCAATAGATGAATGTTCGGGCCATTGGAACTTGCATAATCGGCGCGGCCGCTGTTTTGGCGTCTGGAGCCCTGAATTCCAATGCGCAGGTTCATCGAGGAATTCAATCCAGTTCGGCGGCACAGGTTGCTGCGGAGATGACGAAAGGTAAGCTGAGCCCTGCGGCCAGCAAGGCGAGGGACACGGTTTTTCTGAAATTGAAGGATGACCTGAGGTCGAACGGCGCAGTCGTCTTGCGAAGGGGCACCGTCATCACAGGCGTTATTCGCAATGTGAAGTGTGCAGAACCAAACGGGCAATCTCAGTCGATGATCGAAATCGTGTGGCTCGCTCCGGTTCATCAGGGCAAGGGCTCCCGTAATCTGTCGATCGCGTTGCAATCGGTGATGCAGATCCACCCAATTGATAAACCCGAGCCGGAGAAAGCGGATGTGACGGCAAGCGCCGTTGCGGTCGCGGAAACCGAGCGTGCTAGCGGTCATCCGAATGCGGCTCTCTTGAGCATGCCTTTCGTTGTAGCTGTCGATCAGCAGACCAGCGCGGTGATCCAAGGCAGCTTAGAGAGATCGTCCTCCGGTCCGCTGTTCAGGATCGGCCAAGGACAGCTCCTGACAGCGGATGGATCGTGGCAATCCGTAGCTATTTTCTCGCACCTGAACAACGACACTTTGATTACGTCTGTAGGCAAAGATTTTGAAATCTCCAGTGGTGCGCAGATGCACTTACTGGTTGGTGTGAACAAAAACTAAGTTCGGTCATGGACCATGGAACATATGAACTTGAAATTCCTAACTGGCTGGGAGGCCGTTTTATGAGAAGTGCTCTTTACGCGATCCTGGTTGCTGCGCTGGTCATGGGCGTAGTGGCCTGTAGTAAAGAAACATCAACCAACGCAGATTCATTGCAGCCCCGGAGCACTCCGGAGGCTCCTGTTGCCGATAACGTTAAACCGGAACCGAAACCGGAGCCGAAACAAGAATTGAAACCCAGACCCGCGCCGATTAGCGTAGCTGCAGGCACTAAGCTTCGCGTCGCGTTAATTGATCCCGTGAGTTCGGATAAGAGTCATGCCGGCGATCAGTTTATGGCGAGCTTGGCCGAGCCGGTCATTGTGGATGGCAAGACGATTCTCGCAAAAGGAACGAAGGTACGCGGACGCGTCGTCGATGCCAAGGATTCCGGCCGTGTAAAAGGGCGCGCGAGTATCGAGCTTACGTTGACTCAGATCGTTCGAGATGGACACAAAACGATCAACATTTCGACGAAGCCTTATAGCGAGGTCGCCGAGTCGACCAAGAAGCGCGATGCTGCAGTCATCGCGGGTGGTGCCGGCCTCGGAGCGGCAATCGGTGCCATTGCTGGTGGCGGTAAGGGTGCGGCTATTGGAGCGGGAGTCGGCGGTGGTGCCGGCACTGGTACGGTACTCGCGACAAAGGGTAAGGAAATCCGCTTCGCTCCAGAACATCCGTTATCGTTTACGCTCGCGAATTCGATCCAGCTGTAGAGTCTCTCTCTGTCCTGTCCCAGCGGGATGGCAGCCACCCGAGAGGGCTGTTGTCCCGCTCTTTTTTTCTGAATTTCCGAAACGAAACGACAAAGACAACCCGTTTAATCCTTGAATTCCAGCGATCGCCAGCAATACCAACTCGCGATACTGGCATATGGTCTCCACGGAGTCGCAATCCGGTGGCTCACTTCCTTATTCGGCAATTCATCCAGACCATACAGTTTCCGAATCGCGCTTCTGACGCCCAGGTCGTCGTGTGGGAAAACATCGAGTCGGCCAAGCGAAAAAATCAGGAACATTTGCGCGGTCCAAACGCCGATGCCCTTCACCTGGATTAAAGCCTCGATCACTTCTTCGTCGGTCATGCGCGCCATGCGGTCCAACCTTAGTTCGCGACGGGCGACCCGGTTCGCCAAATCGAGCAGGTAGGCGGTCTTTTGAGGAGACATTCCCACGCTTCGAAGTTCTTGCGGAGTAAGGCGCGCGATGCTCTGCGCAGAGATCGGGTTGGGCTTGAGGTACTCGATGAGACGCGCTCGAATAGATGCGGCGGCCTTGCCCGAGATTTGTTGACTCACGATAGAGAAAACGAGTGCGCGGAATCGATTGCGATGTCGCTTGAGCGTAAATGGGCCGGCTCTTCGAATCACATTGCGCAAAACGGGATCTGCGCGGCGTAGATGGCGAAGCGCTTGTTGGATATCTTGATCAGTCATAGTTCTTATTGTTCACCCCTCCGGGGTGCAACCCCTGCGAGGCGAAAGGACCTTTTGTCTTCCCTCACCCCCCCAACGGTGAAAACGACACAGTATAATGGCGTCTTTTATGTCTACTCAATCGGACTCCTCAAAAGATCAATTCCGGCGCTTGATGGTTCTTATCGCAGTCGCCACAGTCGATATGATCGGCGGCGCGATGGTTTTTCCGCTCATTCCGTTTTACGCGTTGAAGCTGAAGGCTTCACCTACAACTGTCGGGATGATCATTGCGTCGTTCTTTGTGGCTCAACTTATTTCAGCGCCATTCTGGGGCCGGGTATCGGATCATTACGGCCGCCGGCCGACTCTTTTGATCAGTCTGTCTGCATCGACGGCCGCGTTCTTCGTATTCGGTTTTGCGAATGCGATGTGGCTATTGTTCCTGTGCCGGATTGTGCAAGGTCTTGGCGGCGGCACCACCGGTGTTCTTCAAGCATACGTCAGCGATACGGTTCCGCCGGCAGACCGCGCACGATCGCTTGGCTGGCTTTCGGCCGGCACGAATGTCGGAACGATGCTCGGGCCGGTGATCGGTTCGTTCGCCACATACTGGGGCCACCAATGGCCCGGCATCCTCGCCGCTTGTCTATGCTTGATGAATGCGCTCTTCGCGTGGAAGTGGCTTCCCGAATCCAAACAGCCACATATCCATGGCGCCCCGCGCAAGCCGGTATGGCACGGCGTCTGGTCGGTCCTCCGCAATCCAACAGGCATGGTGCAACGGCTGACGCTGATTTATGCCGTAGCGATGTTCGCATTCTCCTGTCTCACCTCCGTACTTGTGCTCTATCTAGGGACTGAGTTCGGTTTCACGGAGAAGACCATCGGCTATGTCTTCCTCTACATCGGCGTGTTCTCCGTTCTCATGCGTTCAGCCTTGATTGGGCCAATCGTGGACCGGATCGGTGAGCCCTGGTCGATTCGCCTCGGCGCGGCAACGCTTGTATTCGGTCTGTTGGCGTATCCTCTTGCACCCAAGATCTGGTCGCTCGCACTGATTATTCCCCTTGTACCGATTGGTACGTCGCTGCTCTTTCCCGCAACCACAGCTATGATGTCCAGACACTCGGATAAAGGCGAGATCGGCACAACGATGGGAATCGCTCAGACTTTTGCCGGCATCTCTCGAGTGACGGCGCCGCTATTGTCCACCACGTTATTTCAAAGAATTAGCCACGGGATGCCTTTCTATTTTGCTGCGACGTTCGTCGGAGTTGTCAGCCTGCTGGCGTTTCAGGTCGAGAGCCGTCCGGCTGCCGAACCTGTCCGTGTGGTAGACTGATCAAGAATTTCAGCGTTGAGGTGAAATCGTGTCGTTGCCAAATTTCGTGTTTTATAAGGGCCGCGTCGTTCCTTATTCCGACGTGAAATTCGGTGTGCTCACGCATGCTATGAATTATGGAACCGCGGTATTCGGTGGTCTTCGTGCCTATTGGAATGACGACGAGAAGCAGCTGTTCGTTTTTCGTCCTCATGATCATTTTCGCCGCTTTCTACAATCGGCGAAGCTGCTATGCATGGACCTTCACCTTACGGGCGACGACCTGCTAAAAGGATTGGTAGAGCTAATCCGCACTGAGGGGCATCAGGAAGATCTGTACATCCGGCCGCTCGCTTTCTATTCGGACCAAATCATTGGCGTACGCGTTCACGATCTGACGGCCGAGGCTTCAATTGTGGTGATCCCGTTTGGCGCCTACAACAAGAACGAAGACAACATGCATGTGACCGTTTCTTCGTGGCGCCGCATCGATGACAACACAATTCCAGCGCGCGGCAAGATTGCGGGAGCTTATGTGAATTCCGCATTCATCAAAACCGACGCGGTGCGCGCCGGTTTTGACGAAGCGATCGTGTTGAACGCCGATGGTCACATTTCGGAAGGATCCGCAGCGAATTTCTTCATGCTGCGTAATGGCGTTCTTGCCACGCCTCCCATCACGGACAATGTCCTGGAAGGAATCACGCGGCGGACAGTGATCCAGTTAATTCGAGACGAACTGGGAATGGACGTTCAGGAACGCCCGATCGATCGAACCGAACTGTATCTTGCCGACGAGATGTTCTTCTGCGGTACCGGCGCGCAGATTAGCGCAATCACTCGCGTTGATTATCGGCCCGTTGGATCCGGGAGAATCGGAGACATGACGGCTCATCTGCGTCAAATGTACTTCGATGTCGTCCGCGGTCGAGCGCCGAAGTATCGAGACTGGTGCTATCCCATTTACGACGTGAAGAAGAGAGTTACCTCAAAAGAAAGTAATCACGTGACAGTGAAATAGGTAGCTACACAAAGGCACAAGAGGCACAAAACCTTTTGTGCCTCTTGTGCCTTTTGTGGCTTCTTTCCCATGTCAAACTTCTCAATCAGGCAGGCTACTGAACAAGACGTCCCGCTGATCCTTTCATTCATCCGGCAACTGGCAGAGTACGAGCGACTCTCACACGAGGCGGTCGTCAATGAAAAAACGCTGAGGGAAAGTCTGTTTGGCTCCAGGCGATATGCAGAAGTTCTGCTCGGCTATGCTGACGAGAAGCCTGTCGCATTTGCAGTCTTTTTCCACAATTTCTCCACCTTTCTTGGCAGGCCCGGTCTCTACCTCGAAGATCTGTTCGTCATTCCAGAGATGCGCGGTAAGGGGTTTGGCCGGACCATGTTGGTGGAATTGGCGAGAATCGCGCGCGAACGGAATTGCGGCCGATTCGAATGGGCTGTTCTCGATTGGAACCAGCCGGCGATCCAGTTCTACAAGAATCTTGGCGCTATGCCCATGGATGAGTGGACGATATTTCGCGTAACAGGGGAAGCGCTGGGACGCCTCTCGCACTCGTAAAGACTTGTTAAACGTATAGCGCCATTTTGTTCTCGCGGGCGCCGCGAGTATAATGTCCTCCGTATGAATCGAATCCTTTCTAGTGCGATCCTTTTGCTCCTGGCGATGTCCGCAAGTGCTGCTGATCGATTTGCACGAGATCCGGAACAGATTTCGATAGCGACGACCGGGCGTATCGTCAAGATTGACCTAAAGAACAAAACCCTGAAAGTACGCGGATCGGATGGTCAAACCCTGTCTGTTCGCAACGTCCACCAAAACCTTTCCCAAATGATGGTTGGGCTGAAGCAGCGAATCGGCGTCACGCTGCCGGGTGGAATCACGATCGCACTGCCAGGCCGCACTGCGAAGACTCCCTCCAAGCAAGCGGAAGATATCAACAGCCTCGAGGAGTATACCGTCGTCGTCACACATGACACCGTGTTTCAGGACGGTGCGGAATACATCGAATTCGACGACTTCAGAACCGGCGAAACCATTTCCATCCACGGTTCTCT
>DATFXZ010000722.1:0-6279 GCA_035315305.1 Terriglobia bacterium
ATGTCACGTGCAGCATCGAGCTCGAGTGGGTCGCACGACGGTTCAAGATGCAGCTGCGATGGACTACGCCTTTGGTTTTCCGATCCAATATCGAGGCCCGGAGCCAAACCTGGCAACGCGATCGCCGGGATTGGCGAGTTGGCAGCGTTCCAACGACAGACACCCGCACCCTATGCATTGGGTGAGTCCCTGCTTAAGGCGTTCAAGTTCGGCAATGCGCTCATTAATGCGGCTGCTCCAATTCCCGGAAAGCTTGGCCCAATCAGCGCGCTCTGGAACGCGGTTGCTCGGCAGCTTGGACAACTCCTCCCTAATTTCCTCAAGCGACAGCCCGATCTTCTGAGCAAATACGATGAACGCGACCCGGCGGAGAACCGCGCGAGGGTAGCGCCGATGGCCGCGCCCCGACCGTTCCGACGTGACAAGTCCTTTGTCTTCATAGAAACGGAGTGCAGAGGAGGCCACCCCGCTGCGACGCGAGATCTCGGAAATGGTGAGCAAATCGTCCATTTAGCTTCTCTCCTCCCATCGATCCAAAATAACTTGAACCTAAAGTAAACTTTAATTTGCATCTTGAGGGTATGTCAACTGAACGATGTGCTGTTGTGGGAGGTTACGTGGCAAGAAAACTCAAACCCGAGGCTTCGGAAATGAACAAGGCTCAGCTACAAAACACTTGGAAAGGCATGCGAGTGGCAATTACGGGAGGAACGTCTGGCTTGGGGCTGGCGCTGGTTCGAATGCTGCTCGACCGCGGAGCAGAGGTGGCTTTCGTTGCCCGCAACCGCGACGGAGTAGAACGTCTAGTGCGCGAAAAGCCACAAGGACGCGGGATCACAGGAGATGTGTCGAAAAAGGACGATATCTACCCGATCGCAATCCAAATACTCGGAGCGCTCGGGGGACTGGACGTGCTCATCAATAATGCGTCGGCTCTGGGCCCGGTCCCGCTCGCACCTCTCGCCGACACGAACTGCGAGGATTTCGAACTCGCACTCCAAACCAATGTGCTCGGTCCCTTTCGACTGACCAAAGCGTTGCTTGGAGCCCTGGCTGCTTCCGCACGCGACGGAGGTCATCCTCTGGTCCTGAACATATCCAGCGATGCTGCGATTAACGCCTATCCAAACTGGGGCGCATACGGCGCGAGTAAAGCGGCGCTCCATCACCTCAGCCGAATCTGGAATGAGGAACTAGTATCGCAAGGTATCCGGGTCGTTTCCTTGGATCCAGGTGACATGGACACACCACTGCATGCGGTCGCTGTGCTAGACGCCGACCAGTCAGAACTCAAGCGACCGGAGGAGGCAGCTCAAGAAGTGATCTCCAAGATCGCAGATGTTGTTTCTCGAGGGCCAATACGCTTGGCGGGTGCCGTACAGGATGTTATTCAATGATTGCGGCCACGGTTCCCATCCAGCGTCCAGGTGACGCACGGTTGCTGATAGTCGATTCCCGGGGGCAAATTACAGATGCACCCAGATCGATTCTTCCAAACTTGCTCCACTCCGGCGATGTCGTTGTCGCAAATGACGCAGCGACTTTACCCGCCAGTCTGTTTGGAATCCATAATCGCTCAGGCCGGTCTATCGAAGTACGGCTGGCCGGCAGTGAATCGGTCCGCCCGGATGACGTAAAGCGGTTTTCTGCTGTTGTCTTCGGTGAGGGGGACTATCACACCCCTACCGAGCGTCGGCCCAGCGCACCTGAACTGCACCCTGGCGATACGCTTCAGCTGGGACCTCTGAAAGCAACAGTGCTTCGATTGCTCGGTCACCCTCGACTGGTGAGCATTCGTTTTGAAGGCTCCGCCTCTGCCATTTGGGAGGGCTTAGCTCGCTACGGCCGACCCATTCAGTATTCCCACATTCCAGCTCCCCTCGCGGTTTGGGACACATGGACGTCCATAGCAGGTCCACCAGTAGCGTTTGAGGCACCGTCGGCAAGCTTCATCCTGGACTGGCGCACGATCGATGCTATTCGTCGGCGCGGCGTCCTCTTTTCCCCCATTACACACTCTGCGGGAATCTCCTCCACAGGAGACGAGGAACTGGACGCGCGTCTTCCTTTCGACGAGCCGTATCGCATTCTCGAATCCACCGCGAGGTCGATCCAGGCCGCTCGGGCAGTTGGTGGACGCGTAGTTGCAATTGGAACAACTGTCGTGAGGGCGTTGGAGCACGCTGCGTTTGTGCATGGATCGGTACGCGAATCGACAGGTATAGCGGACAATAAGATTGGCCCGGCCACAGAACTGCGCCTGGTCGATGCCGTTTTATCTGGAACCCATGAGCAAGGGACTAGCCACCACAAGCTACTGGGCGCATTCGTGGACGAGTCAACATTGCTCAAAATGGACCATATGCTGCAGCACCATCGTTATCGCACACATGAATTTGGTGATTCGGTGTTCGTCGAGAAATCGAGATGGAAATCGGCAGCCGGGAACGCACATTGGGTCGAGGCAGGGGATTTTTCGCGACCATCGACACCCTTGCGCTGAGTTGACGAGTAACGAGAAACCCTTCCGTAATCGGATAACCGGAAGAGTTGTCGACTATCTGCTCACCAATCGCCGGACCACGCGTCCGTTCGAAATGGGGTTTGCACCCATGAGACTGTTCCAGTGCTTGATCGCCCTTTTTCTGGTCGGAGGATCAGCTTGGCTTGGGATTCCGCTGAGCGGACAAGATCGAGACCTCGGGAAAATACCGAAATCCGGCGCCAAGCCGTTGAGAATTGCGATCGTACAAATGAAATCTCTCAACCACGACATCGAAGGCAATTTGAAAAAAGCCACTCGCTTTTCCGAGCAAGCGGCAGCGCACGGCGCAAAGCTTGTTCTTTTTCCCGAACTTATGCCTACAGGTTCTTATCTTGCCTCTGACACGTGGGATTCCGCCGAACCGAGCAACGGTAGGACCGTGCAGTGGTTGAAAACGACTTCTAGCCGGTTGCATATTTGGATTGGCGCGGGTTTCTTCGAAGCAGATGGTGAGGACTTCTACGATACGTTCGTCCTAACCACTCCCGGAGGTGACGAGGCTGGGAGGGTAAGAAAGGCCCTGCCGGCAGAAGGTGAGGCCTATTTTTTTCGAGGTTATGAAAATCCGCACGTCATAAGCACCGAGATTGGCAGAATCGGCATAGGCATCTGCGCGGAGAACTATTATTGCGCGCTTCCCACTCGCCTCATAAGAGACTCCGCCGATGTAATCCTCATGCCTCACTCCTCGCCCGACATGTCAAGGGCCGGGGGTCTGCCATCACCGCCCGGAACCCACCTTGCGAACTGGTATGCGAAGAAGCTCGGCATTCCGGTGGCAATGGTCAATAAAGTCGGCTCTGCCAGCCCGCCACCTCCAAACGAGATGAACGCTTTCTTTCCGGGTCGATCCGCGATTGTCGATTCCGATGGTACGGTAAAGCGTCTCATGGACGATAAGGAGGGTATTGCCGTCGCTGATGTGCTTCTCGACCCCGCGCGCAAAAGAAGTCCAGAAGATCCGCCGGTCTGTACTGGCGGTGGCATCTCAGACTTGACGATCGGTGGCGCTGCCGGGGCGAAAGAGGTTGCTCGTTCGCAAGCGTCGGGAAAGGAATCGTACGATTCCAATCCTATACGCAAAGCGAAGGCGCTCGCGATTTCAGGGAAACCCTGAATTCTTTTCACCGTGCGCCGGCCCGAACCATTGCACAGCCTCGAACCGACTTCTCCCGAATCACGAGCAAACCGTATGTGACTGAGATAGGCAGACCATCGTAGCGCGGTTAAGGAGGACCGCGACGATGTTACGGAAGCCTACCTCGAAACGAACTCGCCCCAAGCCCAAAGCAGTGCTAAGACCTATTCCTTAAGTTAGCGCTTATGGGGGTGAACCCCAATGACCTCGTCAAAAACACGGTTCTCGCGCTGAATTTCCAAAAAATCTGCAGTCAGAAAATAGTTTCTTCCCTTTACTCCACGCTGGTGGGCGTCATCAACGTGCAACGTGACCAGCCGCTGGCTGTCCACGTAAGGGAGTGGCCGAAGTAGCGCAGCGTAAACGACACTGAAGATAACTGTCGTCCCGCCAATTCCTAGTGCGAGCGCAACTACCGCGCCGGCGGTGAAGCTCGGGCTCTTGCGCAACTGACGCAGTGCGTAGCGAACGTCTTGCGCGAGGCCGGCATCTCAGGTTCCTGTTCTTTTCCTAAAGCAGCACCAAAGTGCGAGAACCAATATCAAAGCCCAACGATCACGATTTCCTTTTCTGTGCAAAACCGTAACCAATCTAGTGCAAAGTGTAACTCCTTGATGGCACGACACAAGGGATACCGCGGTCGAATCAGAAGGATTTGAAGATGTCCACTGGCGGCCTGATATGTTCGGAAGCGAACAGGCAAGCATCGGTTTCGTGACGACCGCCTGCTGCCTGATGTCAATTGACGCCATGAGGATGTTTCACCAATTGACCTGAGCGGCCAGCTAGCGTTCTACGCTCGTGCCCCCCAGTCGCTGGTCTGACGTACAATGTGCGCCTCTTCTCTTCACGGGGGAACCAATGGTCCACGCCCGCACCCCATACTTTGTCTTTCTTTTTTCTCTCTCCGTTGCTGCCCAGATTCAGGCGACACCCCAGATGCCGGTCCAGCGTGAGCGAAGCCTCCGCGCCCAAGTCACGCTTCAGAACTGGGATAACGGCAGCGAACTGTCGCGGTTCGTGTATTTGAATGCGACCGAGATATTTCCCGCTGCTCCCGTCCCCCGAGCCGGTACGGTCAGGGATCTACCTGTCCATCTCCGTCCTGAGATTGGCAACTTCATCGTCGACCAGCAAGCAGGCAAAGACATCACATTGCACGAACTTGTGACCGGCCAAGATATGGACGGGTTCATCATCCTGCACAAGGGCAACATCGTGTATGAGGAATATCCGCACATGACGGCCTCCCAACAGCACCTGGTGTTCTCGGTGACCAAGGCCTTCGTCGGAACCGCACTCGGGATTCTGGAAACGCAAGGCAAGATCGATATGGACAAGCCGATCGAGCAGTATCTTCCGGAGCTAACCAGCACCGCATGGGCAGGCACCCGTGTACGCGACATTGCCGACATGGCTTCGGGGATGGAAGGTGTTGAGGACTCACTGGCAGCGTACAGCGATCCCAACCACAAGCATTACCAATTCGAGGCCTCGTTGGGTTGGCAGCCGCTGACCTCCGCGATGCCGGAGTCGGTCCGGTCGTACGAGACGTATGATTTTCTCAAAACGTTCAAGCGAGTCAGCAAGGCCGGAGAAGCACAACGCTATACCAGCGCTAATACCGAGGTCCTCAGCGATCTACTAGAACACGTGACCGGCAAGCCGCTGCCACAAATCATAGGCGAGATGCTCTGGAGCAAGATCGGCGCCGAGAATGATGCCTACTTCCTGCTGAACCCGAAAGGCTTTCCCATCGCTCACGCTGGAATGGGGATGACATTGCATGACCTTGCGCGGTTCGGAATGCTATTCACCTCTTCGGGCCAATCGGTAAACGTCCCGGTTATCCCTGCTGCCTTTATGAAAGACCTACTGGAGAAGAAACGTCTCGAGCTGCCAACCGACAAGCAGCCACCGTGGTTTAGCCATTCCAGCTATCAGTGGGATGGCGTGAGCAAGTTCGGCCAGATCTTCAAGGGTGGATTTGCCGGACAACTGCTTTTTGTGGATTGCAAACGCGATGTTGTGATCGCGTATTTCGGCACCAACGCTAACGAGGACTGGCATCCCATGCCACTGCCACTGGTACGCCTGGTCGAAACGTATTTCTGAGCGTCTAATATCAACCCGCCAGACCGAAATTTGAGTGTAATCGCGATGTTGCGCCAACCAAGAAGGCCGGACAGCGTTAAGCTTGATTCGAGATTTGTGTTGAAGTGAAAACGGAGGACGTGGCATGAGGGCGATAAATCGGCTTTTTACGCGTATCCGGAATTTTGCAGCGGGCCGCGGCGGCGATGGCGGACTACGCGAAGAGATGGAGCAGCATCTGGCGATGCTGACCGAGGAGAATATCCGCGCCGGACTATCGCCCGAGGAAACTCGCCGCCAGGCACGAATGAGACTCGGACCAATTGAAGCGGTTCGCGAACAGTACCACAGAGAGGAAGGGATTCCCCTTCTCGAATGCTTCTTTCAGGACGCGCGGTTTACCTTACGCCAAATTCGCAAATCTCCAGGATTCGGATTAATTGCCGTGTTGACGATGATGCTCGGAATTGGGGCCACGACAGCCATCTTCACCATTGTTTAT
>DATFXZ010000723.1:0-3568 GCA_035315305.1 Terriglobia bacterium
AGAGTATTAAGGATGGCGTGACATCAACTCATTTCAAGCGTGACGGACGGCTTCCATCGGATCGACTCTGACCCATGGCCTCGCCGAAAGATAGGCAACCACTTGAGCGACGGCGAGCATTGCGGCACTTACAGGAAGGAGCACAGTCCATTCCACCGGGCTGATTCCATAGAATTGCGAACGAAGGAGAACAGTAGCGGCGATACCGAGCAAAATCCCGATCACAATTCCAGCACTCGTAATGAGAAATGTCTGACGAAGCACCATCTTCAGCAGAACCCAACGTTGCGCACCCAGTGCGACACGGATTCCGAATTCTTTCTTCCTTTCGCTGACTGAATACGAAATCGCTCCAAACAGACCGACGATGGCCAGCACCAAACCCAAAACACTTAGAGCCGCGACACACCAGGCGGTGATCCGCTGAGTGAGGAGGCTGTAGTTGACCCAATCACCAAAAGTTATCGGACGAAACAGGCCAAGGTTGAGGCCACGCTTCGTTTTATCGATCGGCTCGATCCAAAGACGCGGATCACCGCCCGTCCTCGCAATTAGTGTAGTGAACGGTTGATAGTGCTGGTTAAGAGAATAGTACATGGCAGGCCGGCCGGACTCGCCTAGCTCGCCGTACTTGGCGTCAGCGACGACGCCGATGACGATTACTTTGCGCTGCGGAGTTCCGGCGAATAAAGACTGTCCAACAGCGGATTGTCCGGGCCAGAGCGACTCCGCCATAGTGCGATTGATCACCACAACTGCTGGACTGTCTTTGGTGTCGGCAGAGCTGAAAGTACGGCCAGACAGGATTGGCATACCGATAGTAGTGAAATAATCCTTGTCGGCAGTGTTTGTTGTGACAGAGGTTTTCTTGTCTCCATCGGGAAGTTGTGCCGGAACCTCGTTATAGGATTGCAAGGGCAGGCTTCCGAACGACACCGATTCCACTCCGGGCAGAGCGGAAACAGCCTCACGCAGTCTCGCGTACAGGTCTCTTCCTTGCGTCTCCGAAAACCCTTCAGGTGGACCGACCCAGACCCCAACAATGTTTTGTGCGGAGACACCCGTATCCGTGTGACGGAGATTGTAAAGACTGCGCTCGCAGAGGCCCATACCTATGAGGACGAGAGTGCATGCTGCGACCTGAGCAATCACCAGAGCGTCCCGGCGAATACCTTTGCGCGTCCCTCCCACGACGATTTCACCGCTCAGCACCTGCGCAAGATTCGGGGACGAGGCGTACAGAGCCGGAGCCAGGCCGGTAGCGAAAACTGCAATAATCACCAAAGCAACCGTAAAAACAATAACGGTGACGCCGAGCGTCAGATGGAGATCAACGGAAATCGCGCCTGCCATCGGTTGCTCAATCGTGATGAGCGAGTAGCGCGCGATCAAACCGGCTGTAATGACATACGCCAGTACCGCACTGGCTGCGCAAATGATCATACTTTCGGTCAAGAATTCACGGATCAGGCGTCCTCGCTGCACCCCGAGCGCCAGTTTAATCGCAGCTTCCTGCCGCCTCCCCACGGCGACGGCCAGCAGTAGATTTGCGACATTGGCGCATGCGATCAGAAGCACCAGCACTGCAAAGGTCACGAGAATCGAAACAATCAACTCCGCTGTCGGAACCATTTCCGGCGCAAGTTGTGTTGCGCGACTCACCACCGCCGCAAGATCTCTGTCTTCCTTCGGATAAGCAGAAGCCAGTTGTCCCGAGAGCGCGCTCATCTCCACCTGCGCCTGACGCCTCATCGTTCTTGGCTTGAGCCGCCCGATCAAGAGCAGTCGCCGCGCGTCCCGCTGAGTGAGCCACATTGAATCGTCGGAAAATGAGGTGAGGATGTCGCCATTCACTCCGTACAAAGATCCGGCGAACTCTTTCGGCGTGACACCAACGATAGTGTACGCACCGATGACTTTGCCGATGATGTTCGGGTCTGCACCGAGCCGTTGCCAACCTGAATACGTCATCACTGCTACAGGAGGCTTCGCATTGTCGTCGCCGGGCGCCAATAGACGGCCGATGTAAGGCCGAATTCCCATGACGGAGAAGTAATTGTCCGATACCGGTCTCCCCACAACGTTCAATACGTGGGTCCCCGAATTCGTTTGCATCGCCTGAATCGAAGTGGGAGCGGCCGCGATGTCCGTAAAGGCACGATTATTCTCGCGGAAATATTTGTAATCGGGATAGGAGATCTGCCCGATGTTCCCGTCATTCAAACGAGCGTAAATGGTTACGAGGCGGTTCGGTTCTGCCGCGGCCGGAGGTAACAAAAGGAAAGTGTTCCCAACGCTGAGGGTCACGATGCCCAATATCATCGCGATCGAGAGAGAAAAAATAGCGGTGGCTGTCAGTTTACGTTGCCTCCACAGAACACGGGGCGCACGAAACAAGTCCTGGCGAAGTTCATCGAGCCAGCTTGGTCTCCACATTCTCGCGTAATCTCTTTATAAGGGACTAGTCCCACTCTTTTTCGATACCGTGTCCTCTTGCCGGATCGCCATGCAGCGGAGTCACAAATCCCAGAAGACAGCCATTTTCATCCGTCCGCAAGATGAGGGATTTCCTGTTTACCATACCTCCTTCGGTCGGAAAAGTTATCGGCGATCGCAAATTGTGGCTATTAAAGTTGGCCACGTACTACACCGGCCCAATTTCTGCTGCGAGCCTTTTTGCGAGCGACGCGATGAATTCTCCCGATCGTCAGGGGGGTCTGGGATTTCGCATATACTTTCTAAGCGACAACTGTATAGGTCAGGAGAATTTATAGATGCGAAATCGATTCATCGGCCCGATTGTCGCGGCGGGAGCGATATTGTTGACTGGCAGCGCCGGACAATCTCAGCAACTGCCGCAACTGGAGCGTCCGGCACGCATTTCGGGCCATCCGAACTTTAACGGCATCTGGCAGGCGTTGAACACCGCCTATTGGAATCTCGAAGGTCATTCAGCCGAAGGACTCAAGGACTTCTGGCAGCTCGGCGCGATCGCGTCTATTCCGGCGGGGCAGAGCGTTGTTCGTGGAGGTACGATTCCGTACTTGCCTGAAGCGCTCAAAAAGCGCAACGAAAACCGCGCAAACTGGCCGGCGGCCGACCCCGAAGCCAAATGCTACATGCTGGGAGTTCCGCGCGTAACCTATCATAATTTTCCCTTTCAGATTTTCCAGGGTGACGGCGATCTTCTGATGGTGTACCCGTTCGCCGCCGCGAACAGAGCCATTTATATAAAGGATCATTCAGAGCTGCCGGTCGATTCGTGGATGGGCAGGTCCAACGGAACCTGGGAGGGCGATGTCCTGGTCGTTACAACGACCGGGCTCAACGCTGACACGTGGCTGGATCGTGCCGGTAATCATCACAGCAACAAGTTGAAAGTGACTGAACGGTTCACGCTTCTCGACCCGAACCACATCTGGTATGAAGCAACGCTCGACGATCCGTTGACATATTCCCGGCCATGGACGATCGAGATGCCGCTATATCGCTTGATCGACAAGAATGCGCAGCTGCTGGAGCACAAGTGCGTACCGTTCACGGATATGCTTCTGTATCATGACCTTCT
>DATFXZ010000724.1:0-3113 GCA_035315305.1 Terriglobia bacterium
CAAAACCTTTGGAGCGGCCGGTGTCGCGATCGGTGATGATGCGGACCGTTTCAACCGCGCCCATTTGTTGGAACAGTTCCTTGAGATCACTCTCCGTCGTTTCAAACGACAGGTTTCCGACATACAACCTCTTTTTCATGGAATTCCCCTTTAATCTGAAATGAACTTCTGGGAATTGCAAGAAACGCCGAACGCTAGTCGCGCAACGGCAGCAGATCCGCACTGGAAAATTGTCGGGCTTCCGGCAGTTAGCTTAGGAATCTCCACAACAGCGCACTCACCGTAAGAAACACGGCCACGACACCCATTATTCTCAAGCGTCTGGCGAACCTGAATTTGTCCTGCGCTTTATACTTCTCTACCCACATTCGCCAAACGGCTTCGTGGATCTGGGGGTCCTTGTCGGCCTGTAACATGAATGTTGTATTAACTCGAACCAGTCTAGTGTACAGCCAAATAGAGTGTGATGTCTGTTTTATAATTCACCTATACTGGTTAAGTAAACAATGGAAGACGCGGTTGCCGCATGGGAAAACGAAGGTGGATCCTCCGCACGAACGGAAGAACATCGGATGATCGGCACCGTAAATCAAATCGCCTGGGCCGTTCAAATCAAGGCACAAGTGGACGCAGAATTCGATCGCGTACGGAAAGTGCTTGAGTCTGTGGCCACCAAACACTCCCCGAACGATGGAACAGATCTTCAGGCCATCATTCAAATCCTCGAAGACAAACGCGCGGAAGTGATGTCAAACGAACAGGCCGGGTATTTCATCCAGGATTGGCAGGAGTTACGGGATCAGGTCCGCCAGTTATTTATTTGAGATACGAGGTACAAGGCGATCAAGGCTAATCAGGCGGTCAGATTCATGCCGCTGCAATCGACTACGGACTCCAAAGATCCACCACAGTAGGGACATTTGAGACGTGAAGCAGCAATAACTCAAACTTAAACGAACGAGCACCGCTCGATCGTAGATGACAAAAACGAGCAGGTGTTTCCGACCTTCAAGGAAACCAATGATCAGTTTCCGCACATTCCATGCGCAGTACTCGTACAACCTTTCCCGACTTCTTAGGGAGGAAATTCGGACTGGTCGCGTTTTCCGAAAGCTTGATCTTATGCCAAGGAAGTCGATTCGAGAGAGGGTGCGGTTAGACACACTAGAGGCGTGTGTGCAAAGGAACTCGCCTGACAGATAAAGCAGTCGGAAGACACGCGTACAACACAAGAGTCAGCCCGGTCCATCAACAAACTCAGGTTTCGTCCTTAACGTTTGAACGAGGAGAAGGGAGATTATCCGATGATGACGAACATCATGAAATGGGTGGCCATAACTATATTGCTTCTAGCGGTGTTGTTCCGCGGGGCGAGCAGCCAGGTATTGGTAGCTATCGTCGTTTGTGTCTCGGCCATCCTGCTGGTCAGGCAAGCAATCCGTGCAGGAAAGTATTCATGGGCGGTGGTTTTCGTAGCGATCGCTGCGCTTTTCAATCCGATCGTACCGATTGCCCGCTCTGGAAGCGACATACTGTGGCTGAACGCGTTGGGTCTTGTAACATTCTTGACGGCTGCACTCGCACTCAGGTCCGGACGTAGACTCACCGTTCTATCGATAACAAGCCGCTTGCCACGACGTGAATCCCTGTAAGGGCAACCAGACCGCATGCATCGGCCGCAATGGGTGCCTCATCGAAGTCCATTCGAATCCCAAGGTCGCTCCAATCAGCGGCCGATTTACCGAGGGGTGTCCTGCAGAGTAAACCAATGTTTGGTGTCACACCTGGAGCAACGCGGAAGTTGGGCTGAACACTCGGCCGCACGGGGCGCCACAGTTTGGCGGTTGAAGGGCTGGATTGCGCGGACGTACTTGTACCGGAATCAAAAGAAATAACGCGATTCCGGCACTCAGAATCAAGATAGGCCGATCGAGATCGTGGTAAGACGTTCTGCATATCACGTCCACGGAAAATACTTCTCAGACATTCGGTCTAGGGTGGACCGGATGAGATTGCGGTTAGGTTCAAATAGCCCGTGCGGGATTCGAGGAAGTGAAGATTCGATTCCTTTTGCGCGATCCTGAAGCATCCTGGCGTAATTCAACGCGTATTCCTGCGCGACTGTATCGGAGATACCCTGACAGTAGGGGCCGGCCTCTCCATTGAACCCAAGTAGCGCGGCGCTCAGTTCAGCGTCGAGTCGGCTATTCATCGTTCATGTCCGCGAATATCTACCGCTTGGGAAGATTTTGCTTTCGCCTTAGAAACCGCAGAAAAGGTTTTGGAGTAGCAGCGCTGATGGTAGGTTTTACCGCCCGCGGCGATCTGTTCCTCATTCGGCGCAATCCGAATGGAGCAGCATTCACACCAGACTCGAAACTCGACGGGTTTGACGTCAGCCTTCTCTATCTTCATCGGCGGCTCCGGTGTCCTTTAGGGCAGCTGGTCCCTTTTGAAAACGTGAAACAGTGGCTGTACTGTAGTCGGCTTGGTGTCGGCATTCGGCCAAGGGACAGGTCAGCAACAGCTTTCCGGCTGGTACAGGCTGAACTTCTCCGTCGCTATGGTCGAGGGCAAACAAAATCGGCGCTCCGCATTTCCGGCAGCACACGCCGAGGTACCACTTTGTGTCCACTTTGTACCGACGGGAAATATGCATCAGGATTCATGACCCAATAATGAAGTAACAAATACCCAACAATTGCCTGAACTATAAACGCCCCGATCACGATACGTTTCAGAGATCTGTCCATCACACCTATTTTTGACGGAAATGAAGCGGATCTCGGAGGCTTTGCAGCTCGCGATAGTAATAGAGCGCAGTTGGGCGCCGCCCGTCCCTGAAGCGCAGTTGTCGGAGAAAGTCGATTTCCTCTGGCGTCGCGTCTCCGCTGAGAGAACGATCCTTCAGAAATGCCCGCAGGCCCGGCTCCTGGACGGACGTCCCTCCCGCTTCCTTCTCAATAAATTCGAACCTCTTCAACCTTTCTGGAGCAACTCTCCGATTCAAGACGATCTCCAGGCTGAATGATGCAAGATCGATGTCCCACGATACGATCAGAGGATCGAGAAAAGCGATGCAGCTTTCTGGCGTTATGTTGAAAACGTCTGCA
>DATFXZ010000725.1:0-3492 GCA_035315305.1 Terriglobia bacterium
AGCCCACGACCAGGATTGAACTGGTGACCTCGTCCTTACCAAGGACGCGCTCTACCGACTGAGCTACGTGGGCCAGATTGCTTTTGCTTAGCGTCGGGCGTTCCCCCCACGCCTACATGGACAGGGGAGGATTCGAACCTCCGTAGCCCGCAAGGAGCGGCAGATTTACAGTCTGCTGCCATTAACCGCTCGGCCACCTGTCCGCACCATGCATAAACACAGGAGCTGGCGAAGGGAATTGAACCCCCGACCTGCTGATTACAAGTCAGCTGCTCTACCAACTGAGCTACGCCAGCATCGACAAATTTATGACTGTAGCATAGGTATTTAGGGTCTTCAACGGCAGCAAGGCAAAAAAATTGCTCACAACTTCTCGAATTGTCGTTGTCGGACGACTTCATAGAGCGCGACGCCGGCCGCAACAGAGATATTTAACGACGCGACCTTCCCCAACATCGGAATCCGGACCAATGCGTCGCAATGTTCGCGGACGAGCCGCCGGAGTCCCCGGTGTTCGCCTCCAAGAACAAGCGCGATTGGCCCCTTGTAATCGAATCCCGTCCACTCTTGTGTTCCCCCTGGATCAACGCCGACAACCCAAAGGCCACGTCGTTTCATTTCTTCGATCGCACCAACCAGATTCTTCACACGAACAATAGGAAGATGGGCGGAGGCGCCCGCCGAGGCCCTGATAACCGTCGCCGTGAGAGGTGCAGCATGACGTTCCGGCACCACGATACCCGATGCACCACATGCTTCTGCAGTTCTCATAACGGCACCAAGATTGTGAGGATCTTCGACACCATCAAGCACGACAACGAGCGGCTTATCTGCTTTGAACAACGTGTCGAAATCTGAATACGATACCGCCCCCGAAATCGCGATGATCCCCTGGTGTAGTCCTCCCTGAGCGAGTCGATCCAAGACTGCTCGCTCCTCCTTCCGAACCGGCACTCCGCGATCGCGTGCAAGGTCCAGAATCTCTTTCAGTTTTGGGGAATGCGCCTCGCGCGCAATATGAATGCGTTCGATCGGCAACCGGTCCGAAGCAAGGGCTTCGTACACAGCGTGAACGCCGCAAATCCGGTTCTCCATTCGCGTGTCAACAAGAGACAGTCAACGAAACTTACTCCAGGAACACCAGGGCCACAGCCTCGGCAGCGATGGCCTCTTCTGTCCCAACAACCCCGAGATGTTCCATTGTCTTTGCCTTGACGTGGACGTTGGTCGCGGGAATTCCAAGAACGTCAGCGAGCTTTGCCTGCATTTCAGGGAAATACGGCAAAAGTTTTGGACGCTGCGCGAGAATATTCGAATCGATGTTGCCGATCTCGTAGCCTTTCTTCCGGATAAACTCTGCTGTCTTGCGCAGGAACTTCAAACTCGAGACTCCCTTGTAGCGGTTGTCCGTGTCGGGAAACATTTCGCCGATATTGCCGAGTCCGCATGCTCCAAGCAGTGCATCCGTTATGGCGTGACTTAAAACGTCACCATCGGAATGTCCGATCAAGCCCTTTTCATGCGGAATTTGAACTCCTCCAAGCGTTAACGATGAAGAAGGTCCTAAACGATGCAGGTCATAGCCGATGCCGATACGGAACTTCAAGGAGTCACCTTTTCGCCCGCAACTTCCTCCGCGAGGAATGCGCGGGCCAGCGTAAGATCGCTCGGCCGAGTGATCTTGATATTACGCTCCGAACCGCGAACTATCGCAACGGGATGTCCAAGCCGTTCGACCAGACTTGATTCATCTGTCCCGTAATATTCGTCTTTTGCAGCGTGCTCGAATGCCTGCTTCAAGATTTCCGTACGGAATACCTGTGGCGTCTGGGCCAGGATCAGATGCTCTCGCGTCAACGTCGAGTCAACGAATTCTCGTTCTGCCTGCTTGACGGTGTCCACAATCGGAACGCCGAGAATTGCAGCGCCGCTCTGCGCGGCTTGACGCACGACGTTCTCAATGTCCTCGATAGACACGAATGGCCGCACGCCGTCGTGAACCGCCACAATGTCGGTGCCGGGCTGAAGCTGCTGCAGTCCCATCGCGACAGAGTCCTGCCGGCGCTCACCACCTTCGATGACGGTTACTGATTTTTTGAATCCGGCTGAGTTCACAAGGTCGGTTACTTCCTCGGCAGATTCGCGGGGTGCAGTGACAATGATGTAAGTGATCGCAGGGCAGCCGTCGAACTTTCGAATGGTATGAACAAGGATCGGAGTGCCGTTTAAAGCCAGAAGCTGCTTCGGACGATCTGTTTTCATCCGCCGTCCGAAACCTGCTGCGGCGATGATCGCGCCAACTTTCATGAGGATAATTCTACTCTAATAACACTAAGCCGCCGATTGCCTGAATGCCGCGGAGGGAAGGGCCAACGTGGGCAGACCCCACCTTTTTCTCCTTCCCCTCCGCGGCATCCAGGCAATCGGCGGCTTAGTGTGAAACTTCCGAGGGTGCTTGGCGCTCGGGAGCCCGCTCTGGCCTCGGTTCCCGATCATTACGCTCCTGGCGTTCCTCACGCGGATGATGCGTCATTTCGCCGCGTTTTTCTTCGTACCTGCCGAAAATCATTTTGCCGGCCGTGGTTTGCAGCACGCTCGTGACGGATGATTCGACTGTCTTTCCGATCATCTTCCGCGCATTGTCAACTACGACCATCGTGCCGTCATCCAGGTACGCGATGCCCTGATTGAATTCCTTTCCCTCTTTCAATATGAACACCTTCATCGTTTCACCGGGCAGGTATACCGGCTTCAGCGCATTCGCCAGTTCGTTTATGTTCAATACTTCGACGCCACGCAGCTGAGCGACTTTGTTCAAATTGAAATCATTCGTGACGATTTTTGCATCCAGCTCTTTCGCCAGTTCAATCAGCTTCATGTCTACTTCGCGAACCTGTGGATAGTCGTTCTCAACAAATTGCACATTGATGCCGGCCATCTTCTGGATTCGCTGAAGGATATCGAGACCACGACGTCCACGATTGCGCTTGAGAGCGTCCGCAGAATCGGCGACCTGCTGTAGTTCGCGCAGCACGAAGTGCGGAATCACGAGCGTACCATCCAAAAAACCGGTCTCGCAGATGTCCGCAATTCGTCCGTCAATGACGACGCTGGTGTCGAGGATCTTATAGGTCTTCTTCGGCGGACGTTCACCTCCGAACAGACCTCCCATCGCCGACAGATTCAGCATGTCTCCTTTGTTCGCTCCGACCACAAGTCCGACGTAAGTCATTAAGAACAGGATGAAGAGCTTGATGAATGAGAGCGAATTCGTATCGAAGACGGTATCCGTCAGCATATGGCTGATCAATGAGGCGCCGATGATTCCCATAATGGAACCGATCGCCGCCCCGATCAGGCGCTTCAGCGTTGCACCTTTCAACCGATGTTCAAAAAAGATGATGCCGATCGCACTGCCGATGCCGACTGCCAGTGCGGCCGCGCCCTCAAATCCGAATGGATGGCTGTAATATGCGACCAATGTAAGCGTGA
>DATFXZ010000726.1:0-3967 GCA_035315305.1 Terriglobia bacterium
CGCTCCGCGGCTAAGAAATGAGTCCGTTCGTCCAATCAATTTCTTCATGAACCTGCACAGTCCAAATAGGAAAAACTCCGGGTTGAAGTTTATTGATTCGGACGTAATAATTTTTGTGCTTCAACAATGATTGCTGAAGTGGCGAGAAAGGCCGCCACCGGTTGGAGTTTGAGAAATCGTCCAACCCGCCTATTGTCTGTCGCAACAAAGGGCCGGATTGCTGAATCTTCTTGCCGCACGCAGATCTTCCCGGCGTTTCCGGTCAGTGTTCTGTTTTGTGTCTTACACGTCGACGGTAGGTGTCATGCGAATCGCAATGCTTTCCTGGGAATCGCTGCATTCGATTGCGGTGGGCGGTGTGGGAGTGCACGTGACGGAGTTGGCCGCCGCGATGGAGCGGAAAGGTCACGAAGTACATGTGTTCACCCGAATGGGACATGGCCAGTGCCACTATGCGCGCATCGACGGCGTCCACTATCACCGCTGCCCGTTTGACCTCCATTCGAACTTCGTAGACGAAATCAACAACATGTGCCGGTCGTTCGTGCACCATGTGTTTCAGACTGAGGATCACATTGGCGCATTCGACATCATCCATGCACACGACTGGCTATCCACCAACGCGATGATTTGGATGAAACAAGGGCGGGGCCGCAGAAGCGTCGTGACCCTGCATTCGACCGAATACGGCCGGTGCGGTAATCACTTCTGGAACGGGCAGTCGGTTCGAGTCCGCGAACAAGAACGGGCCGCAACGTATTGGGCGGACCGTGTGATCGCCGTCTCGAATCATTTGCGCGACGAAATCATGTGGATGTACGAGGTCCCGCACTGGAAGGTCTCAACGATCTATAACGGCGTGAGCGTACAAAACTACAATGGCGGGATTGATCCTTGGGAAGTGAAGCGCGGTTATCACATGGGTCCCATGGATCCGACGGTGCTCTTTTCCGGCCGGATGGTGTACCAGAAGGGGCCCGATTTGCTGGTTGAGGCGATACCGGCAATCCTGAAGTATTACCCGAACGCGAAGTTTGTGTTTGCAGGAGACGGCGAGATGCGGGACCAGGCGGAACATCGCGCGCGGCAGCTCGGCGTAGCGCATTCGACGCGATTTCTCGGCTTTCAAGCAAACGGATCTCTAACGAATCTTTACAAAGCGTGCGATGTCGTATGTGTGCCGAGTCGCAACGAACCTTTTGGAATCGTGTTGTTGGAAGCCTGGAGTGCGGGCAAACCGGTTGTCGCCACCAATTGCGGCGGTCCTGCCGAGTTCGTCTGGCATGAAGTCAACGGCCTAAAGGTCTATCCGGATCCGAACTCGATAGCCTGGGGACTCGGAACTCTGTTCACCAACTTCGAATGGGCCCGATGGATGGGACACAACGGAAGGATCGCTGTGGAAACGGCTTTCTCCTGGGACAACATCGCCGACCACGTGTTGGGTCTCTACTGGAACCTCGCAGGACATGCAATGGGGGCTGCAGCATGAGTCCCGCTCAACGCGCCCTGCCACAACGAATCCAAGGCCTGCACGATCTCGCTTCCAATTTGTGGTGGAGTTGGACTCCCGCAGCGAGGGAGGTATTCCGCCGGCTGGACTATCCACTTTGGCGTCGCACGCATCACAATCCGCTCCAGATGCTCAACCTCGTCACCGCTGAGCGGTTTGAGGAAGTGGCGCGGGACGCTGCGTTTCTTGAAACATACGACACCGCGATTGAGAAACTCCTTCGCACCCAGTCAGGAGTCGGCACGTGGTGGTCGAGCCGCCCGCCGGGCTTGTCTAATATGTCCATAGCGTACTTCTCGGCGGAGTTTGCGCTGCATCAATCTGTCCCTTTATACGCCGGCGGACTGGGGGTGCTGGCAGGCGATCATTGCAAGGAAGCCAGTGACCTTGGGGTGCCTTTAATCGGTGTCGGTTTTCGCTACTCGGTCGGATACTTCCAGCAAACCGTTTCTGCCGAGGGCTGGCAGCAAGAATTCTACAATCGGTTCGCGATCGACGAGACACCAATCGAGCGCGCGCGTACACCTGCGGGACAGCTTTGCAGTATTCTGGTGCCGCTGCGTCAAGGCGCCGTGCACGTGGCTGTGTGGTTGGCAAAAGTTGGACGCGTGAAGGTGTACCTCCTCGACACAGACGTCGAAGAGAATGCGCCTTGGGAACGTGAACTCTCGTCAAGGCTCTATGTTGGTGACCGAGAGGCGCGTCTTCAGCAGGAAATTATCCTCGGAATTGGCGGCGTACGTGCGTTACGCGCCCTCGGCCACGACCCGGCCGTCTGGCACCTCAATGAAGGTCACGCTGCTTTCGTCATATTTGAACGGATTCGCGAACTCGCCGAGACAGGAGAGGCAGTTACCAAAGCGCTACAGACAGTACGATCCAACACGGTATTCACGACGCATACGCCTGTCGCCGCAGGACACGACACTTTTTCGTTCGACATGGTCGAGAACTACCTCGCCGATTTTTGGGGAACGGATAGCAGCCGGCGTGATGCGCTGCTGCAGCTCGCGGCATATGACAATGGCGAAGGATCTCTCTTCAATATGACGGTGCTCGCTCTTCGTGGATCGGGAGCAATGAACGCCGTGAGCCAGACGCATCGCGAGGTGACCAGCCGGATGTTTACGCCAATCTTCGGCAATGCCGAAGACTCGGTTCGGGCAGTGACGAACGGCGTACACATTCCCACATGGATAGCGCCGGCAATCGATTTGCTGTTTGAACGCTATTTGGGGCCCGACTGGAAGGAGCGGCAAGACGACTCAAGTCTTTGGGACCGCGTCTTCGACATCCCGGATGATGAACTCTGGCAGGTACGTCAATCATTACGTGTCCATCTTCTGACATTCATTCGCGAACACGCGCGAGATCGCTGGGTTCAGCAACAGGCCAGCGCGGCCCAACTTGCAGCGAATGGAACGTTGCTGGATCCTTCGGCTCTCACAATTGGATTTGCGAGACGGTTCACGGATTACAAGCGCTCGGAACTGATCTTTAACGATCAGAATCGCCTCGCGCATCTTCTGAACATGCTCGGGCGGCCCGTGCAGCTCATTTTTGCAGGCAAGGCCCACCCTTCCGACGAGCCGGGCAAAAGAAGCATCGAGCGAATCTATCGTTACGCCACAGACCCGCAATTTGCGGGACGAGTTGCCTTCGTCGACGACTATAATCTTCATGTCGCTCGCTTTTTCGTCCAGGGATGCGATGTCTGGCTCAACAATCCACGAAAACCTATGGAGGCCTGCGGAACGAGTGGGATGAAAGCGTCGATCAATGGAGTACCTCATCTAAGCGTGGGCGATGGCTGGTGGTCTGAAGGCTACACGGGCGTGAATGGCTGGCTCATTGATTCCGAGGCCGGCGATCAAGCCGAAGCTGACACCATCTACCGCTTACTCGAAGAACAAATCATTCCGGCCTTCTATGAACGCAACGAACGTGGCGTGCCAATCCAGTGGATGGCCATTGTGAAGCAAGCGATCCGAACCGTTGCTCCTCGATTCTGCGCCCGCCGAATGGTCAAGCAATACGTGGACCACATGTATCTCCCGCAGACAGACGCAATGGCCGCGACGGCAAAAACTCAAGGAAAAGAGGCAGTAGAACGGTGATAAACGGAAGCATCCCGGAATATGTCGACGGGCAACCGAACATCTGTGGATCTGAGGATCATATCGCGAAAGCGATGACCCGCCGCGGTCCTTACTATCTGCCGGAAGCTCCAGTTGATTTCAATCGGATCAGAAGCGCGTTTGCTATCGCACTTCATATGCACCAACCCCTGATTCCCGCGGGTGGCAGCGACTTACGAACGGCTTCCGTCATCAGTAATTTGAAATACATGATGGACAACCAGAGCGTCGGCGACAATCACAACGCGCCGGTGTTCCATTGGTGTTACAAACGCATGGGCGAGTTCATTCCACAGCTCGTTCATGAAGGCAAGCA
>DATFXZ010000727.1:0-5879 GCA_035315305.1 Terriglobia bacterium
TGTACCGAATATCCTAGACCGAGCGACGTAGAACGCCTTGACACCGATCTTCAGCCCTGTCACCATACGCGACGTGTTGACGAATCGTCCAAGTTCAAGCTTTGCTTGCTGGTGGTGGCTGCTCTGACGGGCAGCCCGGAGGACGTGCACTAAATTCCCGGAGCTGCCTTCTAGGAGGCAGCTTTAGTTTTTTAGGGCTGCCGCCTACTCAGGTCGCAGCCCTACTGCTTTTGTAGGGCTTGGCTCCGCTTTTATTCGAGGAGTTTTCTATGGTCCGCAAAGCAGTGTTCTTTCCAAGTCAAACCTACCGAACAAACCTGGGTATTGAGGTCCATCGGACTGTTAAGGAGATTCCCGTCGACGACGCGATCAAGCCGCTCATTACAGCCCTGGATCAAAGCCGTGGGGTCTTATTGACGTCGAGCTACGAGTACCCCGGGCGGTATACGCGGTGGGACATCGGGTTCGTCGATCCGCCGTTGTGTTTGGAATCTCGCGGCCGAGACTTCCATATTTCCGCTCTGAACGAGCGCGGATGTTTTTTATTGCCGATCATTGCTGAAGTGATCCGTGGCGTTGCTGCCGTCATCGAATCCGAAGTGCACGGATATACATTGGATGGCATTATCGCAGCGCATTCGGGCCGTTTCGTGGAAGAAGAGCGGAGCAAACAGCCTTCCATTTTTTCTGTCGTGCGCGCCGTCGTCAATCTTTTCAGCAGTGTTGAAGACCACTATCTCGGCTTGTATGGAGCTTTCGGTTACGATCTCGCATTTCAGTTTGAGCCGTTGCGGCTGCATCAAAATAGACCGACTGATCAGCGTGACCTCGTCCTCTACATTCCCGATGAGCTTGTAATCGTGGATCATCGTCTCGAACGCGCTGTGCGACACTGTTACGAATTCGAATCCCACGGCCGTTCGACCGAGGGGATTCCTCGTGTAGTCGTCGAGAATTTCAGAAACGAGGAAAAACTCGACATGCGCAGTTTTTCCTCCGTCCTGAGACGCTGTGATCATCAACCGGGCGAGTATGCCGTCGGCGTGCGCCAGGCCCGCGAAGCTTTCAAACGCGGCGATCTTTTCGAAGTCGTTCCCGGGCAAACCTTTTTCGAGCCTTGTGTGGAAGCTCCGTCCGAAATTTTTCGGCGATTATGCAAGCGTAATCCGTCGCCGTACGGCTTTTTTATCAATCTAGGAAAATCAGAATACCTTGTTGGCGCTTCACCGGAAATGTACGTCCGCGTAACGGACGGTCGTGTCGAAACGTGTCCGATCTCAGGAACGATCGCTCGTGGCATAGACGCGATCAGCGACGCTGCTCAAATTCTGCAACTCCTGAATTCAGCGAAGGATGAATCAGAGCTGACAATGTGCACGGATGTGGATCGTAATGACAAATCACGCATATGCAGACCCGGCAGTGTCCGAGTCATCGGCCGGCGCCAAATTGAAATGTATTCCCGAGTTATACACACGGTTGATCACGTCGAGGGACGTTTGCGGGATTCATTTGATGCATTGGATGCGTTCCTCGCGCACACATGGGCCGTGACTGTGACGGGAGCCCCGAAGGTCTGGGCCATGCAGTTTTTAGAAGATCACGAGAAATCTCCTCGTGCATGGTACGGCGGCGCTGTTGGATTGATCGGCTTCGACGGAAATATGAATACAGGGCTCACTCTCCGCACGATCCGCATCAAAGATGGAGTTGCGGAAGTTCGTGTCGGCGCCACTCTTCTTTACGATTCGGATCCTGATGAAGAGGAGCGGGAAACCCATCTCAAAGCCGCGGCATTGTTGGATGCGATCCGGCGGCCACGGAATGCGGCACTCGAGATAAATGATGCGGCTCTGCCTGGCCGAGGGAAGAGAATCTTACTGGTAGACCATCAGGATTCTTTCGTACACACCCTAGCAAACTACCTGCGGCAGACGGGAGCTGAGGTCATAACGCTACGGTCGGGTTTTCCGCTCGGCGAATTTACGGCACTGCGACCGGATTTGGTGGTTCTTTCGCCCGGGCCCGGCACTCCGCAAGATTTTGGCGTTCCGGCAACAATAGCGTCCGCCCTTTCGGTCGGGCTTCCGGTATTCGGCGTCTGCCTGGGGTTGCAAGGGATGGTGGAGCATTTTGGCGGGGAATTGGGCCAACTTTCACGCCCAGTGCATGGCAAAGCATCGAGGATCCATGTACTTGGTGGGCGCATCTTCCGAGACTTCCCACCGGAATTCACGGCGGGCAGGTATCACTCTCTCTATGCCGTCCGAGAAACCTTGCCGCGGGATTTGCAAGTCACCGCTGAAAGTGAAGATGGTGTGATCATGGGTATCGAACACGTGACGCTTCCATTAGCGGCGGTCCAGTTTCATCCCGAATCCATCCTAACCCTAAAGGATAATATGGGCCTGCGACTGGTTCGAAATGTCGTAACCGCGCTTTGTTCACAGTAACCAATCGGCCGTTGTTTCGTTTCCCGTGATCACGAGGACATCGGTCAGCATCTGGCGGTTCACGTTACTCTTCAGGCTGGACTCGATGAATCCTACAAAATCGGCCATGCGAAGAACACGCTCAACGGACACGCCGGCCGCCAATTTCTGGAGGCGTTCTCGCATGTCGACATTGACAACCTTCTGCGGCGCTCCTTCGGTGATGTACAGGACATCCGCGATGAGCACAGCGAGGACTGCCAACCGGCTTTCGAAGTCTTGCTTAGCCCGTCCGATTTCCGCGCTCACACCAAGCAAATCCTGAAACTGTTCTTCTTTTGCACGGCTGACGGTTTCAAGAAAGTCCATCATGATTTCCCGCTCTCGCTTGAGGCGGGCAATATCCAGACCTCGTGCTCGTCCGATGCTTCCCTGTGACCACCGGATCGTGAGTTCATCCGTTATGCCATGCCGTCGGACTTCCTCCAGGGTTAGGGGAGTAAAGTGATAGATCTGGCAGCGTGAACGGACAGTCATTAGCATCTCGTGCGCATTGACGGTGATGAGAATAAAAAAACTATTCTCGGGTGGCTCCTCCAGACCTTTGAGTAACGCGTTCGCGGCCTCCGCATTGAGCAACTCTGCCGGATCGATGATGAAAACCTTGTTTCTGCCTTCGAGCGGCTGTAGTTCCAGCATTGTCAAAAGCTGCCGTATTTGAGCGATCTTGATCTGTGTGGCGTCTTCCTCGACGGTAATCAGTTGGACATCCGGATGCACACCCGAGTCGATTTTTCGGCAACTCGTACAGACGTCGCAGAAATCCCCAGCCTGAGCATTCCTGCAGTTCAGTGCTTTTGCGAGCATAAGAGCGCACGTATGCTTGCCTACGCCTTCCGGGCCGGAAAAAATCAGACCGTGAGGGAACCGATCTTCACGCAATTTCCTGCGGAGGCGTTCGATGATCTTTTGATTGCCGATAAAGGAATCGAACTGCATCACTCCAACCCGAGCAAGGTCAAAATGTGGCGGTGGACGGCCTCTATCGGCCGATCGGCGTAAATCAACTGGATGCGTTCATCCGCGGAAGCCAGTTCGAGATATCCATCGCGAACTCGGTTATAGAAATCCAAATCCTCCGCCTCAAAGCGACCTTCATTTTCCTTTCGCGTATGGTTCCGGGAGCGCGCGCGAGCCAATCCGACGTCCGGCTCAATGTCGAGGAGAAAAGTCATATCCGGCCGAAACGGATAGCAAACAAGATCGGTAAGTTTCTGAATGAAATCCAGGGGAATGCCGCGGCCGTACCCTTGGTACGCCATGGAAGCGTGGTAATAACGATCGCAGATGACCATTTCGCCGCGCTCCAGGGCCGGCCTGATCTTTTCCTGAATGTTCTGACTGCGCGACGCATAGAACAGCAAGAGCTCGGATGCAGGCGTGAGGTGTATCGTTTCGGAGTTAAGCAGGATCTTGCGAATGCCTTCGCCGACAGCCGTTCCGCCAGGCTCTCTAGTAATCGTATGTGGGACGGAATGCTTTTTGAGGTATTCGGATAAAAGCGCAATCTGAGTGGTCTTACCGCACCCTTCAATGCCTTCAAAACTTATGAACTTCCCGTTTTGCATAGGACGGGGATTCTAGCAGAACCTCCGCACTTTCCAACGCCGCCTTCATCGAGTCTGCGACATCTAATCGACTTTCAGAGCGCTCGATTTCCGAGACTGTTGCTTTTGTCTCCGGATGTTTTGGAACAAACAAAGAACAGCAATCCTGATCAGGAAGAATCGAGATGTCGTAGGTACCGATTCGGCGAGCGGCGTCTACAATTTCTATTTTATCGTCTCCGATGAGTGGCCGCAGGATCGGCATCGAAATAGCTCGCGAGATCACATCGATGTTTTCAATAGTCTGGGATGCAACCTGCCCAACGCTGTCCCCGGTCACAAGGACGCGCGCCTTCTCTCGGCGAGCAATGTGTTCTGCCAGCCGCATCATGTACCGTCGATACAGAATCACCCGGGTCTCCACGGGCGTGTCCACCATGATATGTCTCTGGACGTCGGCGAATGGGACGAGATAAATCTTCGATCGCAGGGAGTATAGCGAAAGCAAGCGTACAATCTGCTTCGCCTTTTCCTGCGATTCATTATTTGTGTAAGGAAAGCTGTGGAAGTGAACAAAAACCGGGGTACAACCGCGCTTAATCATCTTCCACGCGGCCACGGGCGAGTCGATGCCACCTGAAAGCAGCACTATGACCTTGCCGCTGGTCCCAACGGGCAGCCCGCCTGGGCCGGGCAGGCGCTCAACGTAAATCAATGCCTGCCTTTCAACTATTTCGATCCAGCACGTCAGTTCAGGATTCTCCAGGTCCACACGTGCCTTCGAGCGTTCCTTGACGTAAGCGCCCACGCGCTCGTTGATTTCCACAGACGTCAGTGGAAAACTCTTGTCGCCCCTTCGCGCCTCAATTCTGAACGACTTGAAGACCCGTCCTTCGATGAGCGCCCAAGCGCTCTCCTGCAGGTTTTCCACAGGCTGTAAAGAAGCTCGCGCCTCGGCGAAGTAGGCAACGCCAAAGACGCGGCCGAGCCGCTTCTTAATTTCCTCAGAATCCGGATCAGCCAATAACGGGAGCAGTATTCGTCCGGAGATGCGCCGGGGACGTCCGGCACCGCAATTTTGCAGTGCCGTATTGATGTTGGCGCACAGAGCATTTTCGAAGTAATCCCGGTTACCTTTTTTTAAACCAAGCTCGTTGTAATGAATAACGAAGAGTCGATCCACTAGACGATTTTACCGTGGCTTAAGTCAGCTCGAACGCCAGTTGAACGGCGCGAAATGGCCGTTGTTGTTGCCGGTGGTATCGTCCCAGTCCAGGCCAAACGCGTGCAGGTGGCTTGCGGTCGACTTCGCAAGAGCAAGACGAGGATTGGCGGGATGCAAGGTGTTATCGATGTACAACGGCTCGGCAGGATTCGCGGCGCTCGGAACTCCCTCACAACCCAAATCGAGCAGTTTGGGAATCGAAACCGAGCGGCGGAGTCCGCTCTTTTGGATCTTAATTGGTCCCGACTCCACACCAAGAAACTTTCCAACCACGCTGGTCAAAATCGCCGGAGGGCCACCGGCTTGGCCGCTGGCGATCGTTGTTATTGCTTGCTTCTGCTGCGCCGATGCTCGATCGTCCACAATCAGTCCGACAGACCAATTACCCTTTCCCATGATTTGCGGCGCATGGCCGATAACAGCGAAAGTTAAGTCATCCAAATTTATGCTGTCGGAGTTTCCCTTCTCGATATGAAATACCATCGCGAAATTGCACCACTCATTCGTCGCCTTACCTGCCATATTCGAAGTGACACAAGGACACACATAGTCGCAATTGCAGGTTTCAAAGTAGTCGCCAGCGATTTGCCATGTAGGCATAACGAACCTCCAGTT
>DATFXZ010000728.1:0-2610 GCA_035315305.1 Terriglobia bacterium
GCATCCGTGAAAATCTGCCGGTAATGGCCTTGGTTCTCGAGAAGAGCGAGAGTCACGAACGGCGTTTGGACGATCTTGAACGGGGTTGCCCTCACAAGAAAAGAATCGGGCACTCCATGGGGCAAACAGCGCCCTGAGGGATTGTCTTTACCGAAATTGGCTTGCCTCTCTTTGAAAGCTTCTTCCGCCCATGGTTGGAATGGAACCTGAACTCCGTCGGCTGCAATGTTCTGTAGATATTTACCGTCGGCGACTCTCCAAATGCCGCTTAAATCCGGCTTCCCGTCACGCGTTTTCGGGACGGGCGCTTCGAGATTGGGCTTGCCGTTGGGCAGACGTGGCGTGTTCGGCAGCGCCACATTGACCCACTGCAGGAGTAGGGTGACGACGGCGACCGCTATTGGATTCATAAGGAATTCCGGGACGGTACCACCTCCTTATTCGATTTGTAAAGCGTCATTGCGCGGATTTGTCATTAGCACATCAATTGTCCGGTTGAATTAGCACGTGAATTGTCCGCTTTCGGACGACCGTGGGAATAGTGGCTTGAAGCCGGAGGTAATCCGGCATGCAGGCATACCCGAGGTCGGAAGTGGAGCGAGCAATGAAAGTGCAGGAAGTGATCCTGCGAGCGATGTCGAAACAGATCACGTGGTGGCAGGCGGCCGAAATCGTGGGAGTGAATGAGCGCACGATGAGACGATGGCGGCGGGAATTCGAACGGTATGGATATACAGGCCTGCTGGATCGGCGAAGTGGACAACCCAGCCCGAGGCGAGTCCCGGTCAAGACGGTCGAAGCCGTGTTGCAGCTCTATCGCGAGAAGTACTACGACTTCAACGTCAGGCACTTTCACCAAAAGTTGGTTGCCGATCACGGTATTGAACTCAGCTATACGTGGGTCAAGAAGGCACTGCAAGGAGCTGGCCTGGTCAAGAAACGACGCGAGCGGTCACGGCATCGAAAGCGACGAGCGCGTCGTCCGCTGATCGGCATGATGCTGCACATCGATGGGAGTCCCCATCAGTGGTTCCAAGACGATCGGTGGTACGACCTGATCGTGATTCTCGATGACGCCACCAGTCAGATCTACTACGCCCAACTGGTGGAGGCCGAATCGACTCGAACCGTCATGATCGGATTGCGTGAAGTCATTCAACAGCGAGGTCTGTTCTGTTCGCTTTACAGTGATCGGGCCAGCCATTTCTTTCAAAACCCGAAGAAGGGGGAAGCTTTCGATCGGCGGCAACTCACCGAGGTGGGACGCGCACTGAAGGAACTGGGAATTGAAATGATTCCAGCGTTTTCTCCACAAGCCCGCGGGCGTAGTGAACGAAGTTTTGGTACCTGGCAAGGACGACTGCCACAGGAACTCCGCATCCGCAATATCACCGACATCGACCAGGCCAACCGCTTTCTGCGCGACACCTACATCGAGGAATTTAACCAACACTTCGCTGTTGCCGCAGCTCAGTGTGGGACCGCTTTTGTTCCGCTAGCTGGACAGAATCTGGAACGTATTTTCTCCATTCATCACGAGCGCGTCGTTCAGGCCGATAACACGATTCGATGGGGCAATCTCGTGATGCAAATTGAACCCAGCCCTTGGCGTGTATCGATGGCTCGATGCCGCGTCATTGTCTATGAACATCTGGATGACACCATTTCCATAGGCTATGGTCCACACACTTTGGGCCGTTATACACGACAGGGGCGACTTATCACCGAAACAGTTCGAAAGACCGAAACAGCGAAGAAATCGGCCATAAAAGGAGAGGGGCCGATTTCTTCGCGGCAATCCAAGGTGGCCTCCGCAGCACGCTGATCGCCATGGATAAATCATTCATGTCGACCACCGTGCTTGCTGCGGCATTTTATTTCATGAACAAACCGGACAGTTCATGTGCTAAACAATCCGGACAACTTCACGTGCTAACAACAGTGATTTGCACGTGTCCCGGATTCCTAAATAGTGGCGATTCCAGGCGATCAATGCTTTGCCTTAATTTACCCGGATAATATCGACATGACAATTTTATCCGGGTATATTCCCCTTATGACTTACACGGCTTTCGAGGGTATTCACAGGGTTGCGGTGGGCGAGACGGCTGAACTTGTGAAAATTCTTAAACGCAAAAAGCAGGGCGAGATTCTTGTCTTCGATGATTCGACGGGCGCGCAGATCGACCTCGACCTGCGCAGAAAACCGTCACAAACTAACGCTTCTCCAATCGAGCCCCGGGGCCCGGGCCGTCCGCGGCTCGGCGTGATTGCCAAAGAGGTGACTCTGCTACCGCGGCATTGGGACTGGCTCAATGTGCAGCCGGGTGGCGCGTCTGTCGCCCTGCGGAAACTCGTTGACGAAGCCCGTAGAGTCAGTGGCGATCGGGACCGCATACGCGCCGCCCAAGAAGCCGCATACAGGTTCATGTCCGCCATCGCTGGCAACCTGCCTGGATTCGAAGAAGCGACGCGATCGCTCTTCGCATATGATCGGCGGCGCTTCACAGAATTTGTTGCGAAGTGGCCGGAGGATGTGCGCGACTACGCAGTCAAACTGGCATTCGCCGATCAGGAGCCGCAGGGCTGACTAACCTGCAAGCACCGAGC
>DATFXZ010000729.1:0-3359 GCA_035315305.1 Terriglobia bacterium
CGCTGTAGCCTGGTTCGCCGTCGCGATTATCGGTGGAGCGCTGTTTCTGGGTTCGCATCTGGGCACAGAATTTCTACCGAACCTGGACGAAGGAGTCATCTGGATTCGCGCGAACTTGCCGCCCGGTATTTCACTTGAAAAATCGGCACGAGTCGCGAACGATCTACGTCAGATCATTCAACGTCATCCCGAAGTGCTGTTGGTGAGCTCCCAGACCGGACGTAACGATTCAGGGACCGATCCTTTTGGTCCTAATCGAAATGAATTACTGGTGACGCTGAAACCATATTCCACATGGCTTTCAGGTCGCACCAAACAGCAATTGGTAGCAGACCTCCGATATGAAATGAACCGGGAAATCCCCGGCATCGTGCTCAATTTCACGCAACCCATCATCGACACCGCGACTGAAATGATTACCGGTTCCTCCGCAGACCTCGCCGTGATTATCAGCGGACCTGATCTGGGAAAACTGCGCCATCTCGCCGAACGCACATTACAAATGGTCCAGACGGTGCACGGCGCTGCAGATACCTCCATCGAGCAGGAAGCGGACCAACCGGGGTTGCGCATTCAGATTGATCGCGCCCAACTCGCTCGGTATGGCCTCAATGTTGAAGATCTATCCCGCATCATTGAATCCGCAGTGGGGGGCGCCGCAATCGGATCGGTGTTCGAGGACAGTCGGCATTTCGATATTGCCGTGCGATACGCGCCGGAGTGGCGAAGCGATATCGGCAAGCTCAATGAGATTCTCGTCAGAACTGCTGACGGAGCGCAGGTGCCGTTGGGACAATTGGCGGAAATCAAAGTCATCAATGGTGCGAGCATCATCGCGAGGCGCGAGAATCAACGCGCGATTTCCGTTCGGACCAACATTGTCAACCGCGATCAAGGTGGATTTGTGTCGGAAGCGCAGCAGCGTTTTGCCGAAGAAATCCATTTGCCTCCGGGTTATCAAGTCTTCTGGGGCGGACAATTTGAAAATCTCGCCCGCGCGCGCAGGCGTCTGTATGTGATCATTCCAGTGACGATCGCGATCATCTTTGCACTACTCTTCATTGCCTTCGGATCGGCCACAAATGCATCGCTGGTGTTATTGAACGTACCCTTTTCCGTTGTTGGCGGTGTCCTGCTTCTCTATCTCCGAGGCATCAATTTGAGCGTTTCCGCGGCCGTCGGTTTTATCAGTTTGTTCGGCGTCGCTGTCATGAGCGGCGTTCTCTATATTTCAGAGATTACAAGGCGAAGGCGCGAAGAAGATGTCCCGTTATTAGACGCGGTCGTGCTCGGCGCAAAGTACCAGCTCCGGCCGCGATTGATATTGATCCTCGTCGCCATGCTGGGAATGGTCCCCGCGGCGTTGGCCAAGGATATTGGCTCCGATGTCCAGCGTCCGCTCGCGACCGTCGTGGTCGGCGGCTTGATTTCCACTCTCTTGCTGACGCTACTAGCATTACCGAGCTTGTATTACTTAGTTGAGCGAAGAAAGGTTGCACGATGATAGGCACAATGTGCAAGACACTACAGATTTTCATCGAAGACACGGATAAGTGGGAGGGCGAACGGTTAGCCGACGTGATTGTGCAAGTCCTTCACAGACGAGGGATCGCCGGAGCAACTGTCTGGACTGGCATTATGGGATTTGGTGCCGGCGGTCGAATTCACCGTAAGGGGCTTTTTGGCATTACCGATGAGAAGCCTATGATCATTACCGCGATTGATTCCGAAGAACGCCTCCGTGCGGTTGTGCCGGAAATCCTACCGATGATCGAAGACGGACTCGTCGCTATGTTCGATACGGAGGTATTCGCCGGCATCGAATCTGAAAACTCACCAACCTCCGATTGACTATTGGTTGAGATCGTGAAGAAGCGAGTCATGCGTCCAGCGTCGGTCGGGAACATGTGACCGTCACGCTACGAGCGGTAGACTCGCATCCACTTTTTTAGCGATTTCCACTCTGTCCTTAATGTTGAACGCTGTCTTGCGTACGGGGCGCGTAATACCCCTCTTTCGCACTAACGGTAACCCTGGAGAAAACCTTTGAAGGATTCAGTCGCACCGTAGTCCTCCTCCAGGTTCCATCGACCTTTTCATTGGATGGTGTGTAACCGATCGTGTACTGATTTCGGAGGTCACGGGCAATGCTGCGGCACAGTGGGCCAATCTCCTCGACGGACCTTGGAAAATAAGCTCTCCCGCCAGTTGCTTGGGCAAACTGCTGCAGGACTTCCTTCGCTTTCCTGGTTGGTGACTGTGACTTTCCGAAGAAGGGTTCCCTTGAGTCATTCTCCTCGAGCAGGCCGATGGCATAGACCGTGACTTTCGACTCCCGCAGCTTGGACAGTACTTTTTCTCGACTGTACTTGCTTGCGTTGTCCTCACCATCTGTTATCACGAGCAAAGCCTTCTTATCTTTCTTTCCTTCGTCCAAATGTGCAGCCGATAAATAGACGGCATCATACAGGGCCGTCTCTCCGCGCGTATCGATAGGGCCGAGTGCTGCAACCAGATCATTAATGCTGTTCGTGAAGTCGTGGTCGAGGTAGGCCTCATCATCGAAGTCGACGATAAACGTTTCATCTTGAGGATTGCTTTCCCTCACGAAACTCAACGCGGCACTGTTCACTCGCTCGCGTTTGTTGTGCATGCTCGCGCTGTTATCGATGACAAGACCGACGCTGATGGGTACATCGTCGTGCGTGAAAAACGAGATTTCCTGCTCCACGCCGTCCTCAAATACTTCGAAATCATCCTTCCGAAGTCCGTTGACGGATCGCCCATCTTTGTCGAGCACTGAAACCGGCAGTTGAACAAGCTGGACGTCGACACTGACTGCATAGTTTTTGTCTTGGTGTCCGGCATCCTGAGCAAAGATGCAAGTCGTAGATACCGACAGTATGATTACCCATGCCATACGTGAAACGCCGCGTATTGTAAGTACTGCGCGATTCATTTTCTTCGAAGCTTTGGCAATGTCTGCGCCAGAGACTAAAAGCATTAACCCTTAGACGTTAACGATTCATGTTGCGGCGCATTGTGTACGGCTTTCGTACAGTCGGTGTGCTTTTTTCGACCACATTTCAGGGTTAATGCAGTCACTTCCCCGAGGGTCGCGGGGCATAATAACCATTCCGTGCCCGCACGATGTAGCGTTTGTCCGCAGGTTCAACCCGGATCTTCCGAAACGTACCGTCGGCGACAAGATTCGCCGGACGATACGCCAGAGCATATTGGAGGCGCAGTTCTTCGGAGATGTTCCGGAAGTTCGAGGCCAAATCTTCGAACTTAAGAGGAGAAAACATTCTACCTCCGGTTTCTTCTGCGAATCTCTTGAGGACCTTGTCTCCGCGACC
>DATFXZ010000730.1:0-4578 GCA_035315305.1 Terriglobia bacterium
TTAACACGCGACTTGTTTTTTCACCAGGATCTTTGCAGACCCAGTTTTTTCATACGCGCTGCAAGCGTGCCAGGCTTGATTGCAAGCAACTCCGCGGCTCCGCCCTGGCCGTACACTTTCCACCGTGTTTTGTTCAACGCCGCCAAAATATTCGCCCGCTTGGCGTCACGTACTTCTTCCTCGGTGCGCACCTGAACCGGTGCAGAATCGGCGAGCCGCTGTGGCTGTAAAGTGGGATCTCGGGCGGAGGGCAGCTCAAAGAAGATTGGGCCTTCGCGCGCAGTGATGACGGCTCGTTCCACAACGTTTTGCAGCTCTCTCACGTTTCCTGGCCAGTCATATTCTTTCAGGGCACCTAATGCTTCGCCTGTCATGAAGGCCAGCGGCTTATTGAACTCCTTGCACGCACGTGCGAAAAAGTGTGATGCAAGCGTCGGAATGTCCGACTTGCGTTCACGCAACGGGGACAGGGTAATCGGGAAGACATTCAATCGATAATACAGATCCTCGCGAAACTTTCCCCTTCGGACTTCTTCAGCCAGACTTCGGTTCGTGGCGGCAACCAGGCGAACATCCGTCTTAAGGGTTTTGTTACCACCGACGCGCTCGTACTCTCCTTCCTGAATCGCCCTCAACAGTTTGCCCTGAAGTTCAATTGGAATTTCGCCCACTTCATCCAGGAACAAAGTGCCGCCGTTAGCAAGTTCAAAGCGGCCGACGCGGTCGTGGAGAGCGCCCGTAAAGGCACCTTTGACGTGACCGAAAAATTCACTCTCGAAGAGGTCTCGCGGAACCGCAGCGCAATTGACTCTGACCATGGGTCCGTTACACCGAGAGCTTGCTCTATGAATCTCCCTGGACACGAGCTCCTTACCGGTACCGGACTCACCGAGAATCAGCACGGTAGCATTCGTTGGCGCAACGAGGGCAATCTGCTCGCTGAGATGCCGCATCGGGAAACTGCGCCCGATCAGGTCTCCAATCGCACGCGTTTCCTCCTCTCGGCGATAGGCGTTCTCCCGCTCGAGGTTCAGTTGAACGATATTTCGACAACCTGAAGATAGGGGATCGACGTGGCCGAACATCGACATTGAAATCTCCGTAAATTAAAGGGAAACAGTGACTCGCATGAACGTGGCCGGTATAAGCGTACCGACGTCCTTACTCTTGTTCTGGGCTTTGGCGAGCTCCACGAGCTGGTTGTGAAGTTCCTCTGCTTTCCCGCTTTTTTGAGCCGCTTCGACAGCGTTCATGGTTGGTCCGTAGAATTTCTCAAATAGTTCTATGAACTGTGTCGGGCTCTTATCGGGCGACGCAAAGTAGTACATATCCTTGAGCATGGAGATCTTTTCCTTGGGCACGTCAGCCTGGCCAAATCGCTCGATGATATGAGTGTCCACACCCCACGTCATGGGACTCACGAAACCTTCTGGAGGTGGAGGCGTAAACGCTGAGCTGATCTTCAGCACCTGGGATACGAACGTTGGATCGTTCGGAATCCAGTTGCCCATTACAATGCGGCCGCCTGATTTCGTGACCCGCACCATCTCCTTGGCCACATCGAAGGGTCTGGGCGCAAACATGGCGCCGAACACGGAGAGGGTCAGATCGAATGAATGGTCGGCGACGCCTTGCAAGTTGCCGGCATCCCCTTCCTGAAACTTCAGGTTGCGGAGGCCTGCCGCCGTCGCTCGTTTGTTCCCGGCCTCGACTAGGTTTCTGGCGATGTCGATTCCGACAACTTCAGCTCCCAAACGGGCTAATGGAAGGGCTGTGGTGCCATCGCCACTGCCCAGGTCCAAAACCTTCATCTGTGGTGTTATCGCGAGGGACTCGGCGACGACTTCTCCAGATTGACGCATGAAATCGGCAATCTTGGTGAAGTCACCTTTTTCCCACAATGCTTTATTCGCATTCATAGAACCTCCTTTTTACGGGTCGTTGCAACAACGTTGATTAAGCCTGTGGTATTGTGCAGTGCGCCTGCAGATCCATCCATGCCCGAGCGTCGCGATTATTTGCTCGAAAGGCCAGCGGAAGCGGATCACTTTGCGCGGAGGCCAAAGAACTTTGCAGAGAGTCCAGAGGGGCGAATGGATGCATTCTCCGAAATCCTGAGCGGAGTCAAACTGAGCGGGGCGGTGTTCTTTAACGCTGAATTCTCAGCCCCATGGGGCTTTTCAACGCCACCGGCCAGCACCGTCGCGGCCGAACTCGCTCCGGGAGGGGCACATCTGGTGCTATACCATTTCGTGCTGGCTGGCGGAGCAGTCGCGCAGTTGGTCGATGGACCATCCATCGCGCTGAGCGCCGGCGACATCATCGTTTTCCCCCATGCGCATCAACACCACATGACCAGCGAGAAAGGTGCAGCGGCGCCGTTCCCTGACTACGGAATATCGGCCAAGATCAAGGCGCGCGACTTGCGTCCTTTGCAGGCCGGCGGCGGCGGTGCTACTTCCCGATTTGTGTGTGGGTACATGACTTGCGACCCCTACATCAGCCGGCCCATCCTCAGCGGACTTCCGCCTGTTTTTAAGGTGAACATCCGGACGGATCACTCCGGGCACTGGCTGGAGAGTTCCATTCTGCACCTGGTAGAAGAAGCCGCTTCGGGACACGTCGGTAGCGAAGCCATGCTTGCCAAACTGTCGGAGGCTTTGTTCGTTGATACGTTGCGTCGCTACGTTGCTAGCTTGCCGGAACAACAAATGGGATGGCTCGCAGGATCACGCGATCCGATCGTAGGGAAGAGCCTCGGCCTGCTGCATAGCCGCATTGCCCATCCGTGGACGATCGCCGATCTCGCGGACCAGGTTGGTATTTCGCGGTCCGGTCTAGTGAAGCGCTTTACCCAATATCTGTCCGAACCACCGATGACATACCTAACGCGGTGGAGACTTCAATTGGCCGCACGATCACTCGAAGGGACATCGCGAGGCGTCGCGGAAATAGCCGCCGACATCGGATACGAGTCGGAAGCAGCGTTCAATCGCGCATTCAAGCGTGAGTTTGGGCAGCCTCCCGGCCAATACCGCACCGATCATAAGAGTCCGCACACCAAGAACACTGTGTAGGCGGAATGAAGTTTCTCAGGTAATCCGCCCATTGAATCAGGATTGTAAGCGGGTTTGCACGCGTTTAGAGTGCATATCAATGTTGGACCAGCGGCCATTACTATTTCGGTCGGAAAAGGGTGAATCACACGATCACGCTCTTCTTGACCGCCTGCTTCAACTCGCATGGTTGCTGTTGGGATAAAGGTGAAACAAGGAAGAACACACATCCCTGGATGCTCCCCGCAACATACGATCAGCTTTCCGTCAGCGCGCGCAAGGCTAGTCCCTTGGCGACGGACGTGAACTCGCTCCCTCCGGAAATTCGCTGCGCATCGAACCGATCTTCGAAAATCTTCCGCACTGCCGGTACAAGCGATGATCCGCCGGTTAAAAACACGCGGTCGACGTCGCGGGCATCCAGACCCGTCGAGTGAAGTAACCGCTCCACGCATTCCCGAATTTTTTCAAGATCAGGTTCGATCCACTTTTCGAAACTCGAACGCTTGACCTTGCCGTTCATCCTCACCACGTGATCTTCGAAAACAAAGCTGCCCGCCAGCTCCGATGAAAGCGCGACTTTCATCGACTGAACGGCCTGATGCAGGTAGAACCCGAGATCGTTTTGCACGATATGAAGGAGAGCCGCAATCCTCTCCGGATCCAGTGACTGGGATCGGATGCCTCGCAACATCTCGATAGTGTCGCTCGACTTCAAAAACGAAAGGTAGTGCCACCGGGAGAGGTCGGAGTAGATCCATTCGGGCACAGGCAAAATCTTGTCCAGCGAACGGTATTCAGTCCCCCGGCCCAGCTTGGGCGAAATGAGATTGTGGACTACCCGGGAATCAAAGGCGTCTCCCGCAAGCGCAACGCCCTCGGTGCCAAGTATGCGATGCGCCCGTTCCCGTCTTGCAGATTGTCCGACTCGCAGAGCGGAGAAATCACTTGTGCCGCCGCCGAAATCGCCAATCAGAATGAGTTCGTCATGATCGAGTGTGCTTTCGTAGAAAAATGCAGCCGCGACTGGCTCGTATTCGAAAATCACGGGACCGATTCCCGCTTTCGTAAGAGAACGCGTCAACCGCTCGAGTGCGAATTGATTGTCCTCTTCGGTATCGGCGTTGGAATACCGTACGGGACGCCCAACCGCGATAGGTCCATCGAACGGGCCTATCTGGTCTTCCGACTGAATCCGGATATCACGCAGCATGATTGTAATCAGGTCTTCGAGAGAAAACTGCTTTCCGTACACATTCGTTCCAGTGAACAGACGGCTGGCGAGAAAAGACTTCAACGATTGGATCAGCCTTCCTTTTTCATCCGCGGCGAGATAACGCTCGATCGCAATCGGTCCGCCAATCCCGGGAACGCGAGGCTCAAAGTACAAGACCGACCGATAGGTCTCGGTCGTTCCCGATGTCGTCGTAAACCTGACAGGTTCGATGCTGTAATCATCGCGCGCAAGCGCTACCGAACTGTTTGTAGTCCCAAAATCGATTCCAATGCCTTTGCGCATCGT
>DATFXZ010000731.1:0-2866 GCA_035315305.1 Terriglobia bacterium
CCCCATGTTCATCACCAGAAAACACCTTTCGCGGCGAACTTTTTTGCACGCTGCGGGTGCCACTCTTGGTCTCCCTTTCCTGGACGCAATGGTTCCGGCCCTGACCGCCCAGAGCAAGACTGCAGCGAAAGCGGCGCCTCGGTTATCGTTTGTCTATCTGCCTCACGGCGCAATCATGAATCAATGGACGCCGAAAAAGGAGGGAACCGCTTTCGATCTCCCCCCAATCCTGCAGCCGCTGAAAGCATTCCACGACCAAATGAACATCATCAGCGGCCTGGCGCACGCGGCGGCCGACACATCGGCAGTCCATTCACTCAGTCCAACGACGTGGCTCAGCGGCGTGCGACCGAAACCGACACAGGGTACAGATGCCGTGGCGGGAGTAACCGCGGATCAGATTGCGGCGCAGAAAATTGGACACGAGACCTTGCTTCCTTCACTCGAACTTGGAACGGAAGACCGCTCGGGTATGGTTGGTTCATGCGATCGCGAGTACGGCTGTATTTACATGAACGCAATGTCGTGGACTACTCCAACGACTCCACTTCCCATCGAAATCAATCCCCGCAGAGCGTTCGAGCGCCTGTTTGGACAAGGCGGCAGCACGGCCGAGCAACTCGCCCGTAGCAAGCAGGACAGCAGCATTCTTGACGCATTCAGAGCGCAGGTCTCCGATCTTCAGCGTCAAGTCGGTGCAAAAGATCGAAGCACAGTGGGCGATTATCTCGACAGCGTGCGCGAGCTTGAACGAAGAATCCAAAAATCCGGAGTGGAACAAAGCCCGACCGCGGGAGTTGCTCCGCCGGCCGGAATTCCGTATTCATATGAAGAGCACGTCAAGACCATGTACGACCTGCTGGTGCTGGCGTATCGTGCCAACATCACGCGCGTGACGACGTACATGGTGGCGCGGGAAACCAGCAATCGAACATACCCCCAGCTGGGCGTGCCTGATGGACACCACGAAATCTCGCATCATCAAAACATTCCTGAAAACATTAAGAAAAACGTCAAGATCCAGATCTACCACGTTGGGTTATTCGCACAATTCCTGGAGAAGATGCGATCGACACCCGACGGAGACGGATCAGTTCTCGACAATTCGATCGTCCTCTTCGGCAGCAACATGAGCAACAGCGATCTTCACGATCATTTTCCTTTGCCAAATCTCGTCATTGGTGGAGGCGCCGGGCGGCTGAAGGGAGGCCGTCACATCAAATATCCCGACCGGACTCCGATGACAAATCTGCTTCTGACTTTGCTGGACAAGGCTGGGGTGCCCATCGACAGTCTTGGGGACAGTACTGGGAAGGCTGAATTGTAAGCGCCAAGTTTATGGAGCGGCGGTTTTTGCTTGTCAGTTTGTTTGTAACTCTATGCCCTGGTCTCCTCGTTCCTCCTTGTAACGCCGAAAACCGTCGCAATCCCAAAGACGGACTGATGTACGTGCGGACCCCGGCCGGTACGTTTCAAATGGGTTGCTCCGAGGGAGACAAAGAGTGCTACGAAGACGAGAGGCCAGTGCATACCGTTCAAATCAGCAATGATTTTTGGATCGGACAGACGGAGGTCACCGTCGGTGCCTTTCAGCGGTTTTCCGAAGCTAAAGGCATTGCCATGCCGCCCGGACAGAAAGGAAGCCGTTATCCCGTCATGGCTGTGATCTGGGATGAAGCGAACGCTTTCTGTAAATGGGCCGGCGGACGATTGCCGACCGAAGCTGAATGGGAGTATGCCGCGCGCGGCGGTACAACGACCGTGCGATACGGCGATCTCAACGCGATTGCATGGACGAGAGCGAACAGCGGAGCCAGCGTTCATGAAGTGGCGCAAAAACAAGCCAATGCTTACGGGCTTTACGACATGCTCGGCAATGTGTGGGAGTGGACGGGTGATTGGTATGGCTCGAAGTATTACCAGCAAAGTCCGCCAGTCGACCCGACCGGCCCGCCGGCGGGCGACACTCTGATTGATAAAAGCAAAGGTGTGGACGTGCCAACCCGTACTCTCCGCGGCGGAGCATGGATTGGCTATCCCGGAGTTGCTCGCGCATCGTACCGCTATTGGTTCGTTCCTTCCTTGCGTACAGCCAATATCGGCTTTCGTTGTGTCCTAACTGAGCTCAAATAATCTCCTGCTATTCTGGTCCTCATCCAAATTCGTGGAACTCAGGAACAGCTTCCCCCGTAGTATTCGCATGAAACCGCTCAAACACATCTTCCGTCGGTTGGCATTGACGCCGATGTTTACCACCGTCGCGCTGGTGACGCTGGCGTTGGGCATTGGCGCGAACACAGCGATTTTCAGCGTACTGAACGGTGTGCTGATCAAGCCATTGCCATATCCCGAATCCGATGCGTTGGTCGGAGTGTGGCATGTAGCGCCTGGAATCGCTTCGCTCACGGGTAAGCTCAATTGCTCGCCCACAATGTACTTCACCTATCGCGAACAGAACCGGACGTTCCAGGAATTTGGGCTATGGTCCGGCGGTGGTGCGAGCGTGACCGGAATAAGCGAGCCGGAACAGGTTCAGGCGCTCTACGTAACCTACGGGGTGTTGCAAGCTCTGGGTGTGCAGCCGTCCTTAGGGCGTTGGTTCTCTCAGGAGGATGACACACCAGGTACGCCAGAAACCGTCATTCTCACCGATGGATATTGGCAGCGACGCTTCGGCCGAGACGCTTCCGTAATCGGGCGAACAGTCACAATAAATTTCCAGCCCCGAAAAGTGATTGGTGTAATGCCACAGGGCTTCCGGTCTCTGAATCCAAATGCAGAACTGATCCTCCCGGAACGATTCGATCGCAACAAGGTCTTTCTCGGCAATTTCAGCTATCAGGGCGTCGCACGGTTAAAGCCTGGC
>DATFXZ010000732.1:0-4075 GCA_035315305.1 Terriglobia bacterium
GACTGCTTTGAAAAACCTCTCCGGAACAAAACATTCGGAGTGCCCGCTTCAATGGACCATTTCTCTACACTACCATCCGCCTGTTTCACGTCGACGTGGATCCAGACATGGGGATTCGTCCATTCCATTCGCGTGACTACAGCTTTAAATTTCACCGGCTGTTTGGCGTCAAATTCTGCGGCGAATGCGTGATGAGCCCGCGCGGACAGTGTGACGAGAATCAGAAGCACTCCAGCTGAAGCGATCATTAAGATAGGTTTCGCTCGCATTGGATTCATATCCTTCCGTTCACTTTTCTTCGGGTGGGTTGCCGGACCACAGACGTTCGTAAACCTCCTCACCCGGTGGAATCTTTCGGTTGATGTCAACAACCATAGTCTTGCCTTCCCAGTGCTTCACAAGCGGCTGCTTGCGGAGATGCCCGTAGATGGTTTCTTCCACCATCTCGATGCACTTGAAGTCCATGATCTGAGCATTTGGTTCGAGACGCCGATAGAGCGGCAAGCTGATTTTCCATGGGCGTGTAAATACTTTCGGGTCGTCAATCGTAGCTTCATAGCGGATCGCGTCTGGGCTGATCGCTGTGTAGCGTTCGGTAACGTGTAAAGCGTCACTATGGAAGTTCCCGGATCGGTCGAACCAGGTGTAAGGCGTGAAGCTGGAAACATCGACGACCAATGTGTCCTCTTCCCAATGGCCAACCGAGTGGCCCATGTAAGCATCGCCCGGATACGGTTCCACTTGATCCAGATGGATGGTCCGTTGGGCATTCGCAAACTCAAAAACCATCATCACCTTGTTCGTACTTTGTAAGATCTGGAAGGGGTACGGAAGGTACAGCGCGCGCGGAACGCCTGGCATATAGCATTTGAGTTCCGGATCCCGGTCCAGCCAATTGGCTGCGTTCTCTCGCTTACGGTCGGCAGCCCAAGCCTGGTAAGGAATCTCGTCGCCTTCGACAACACCCAATCCAGGCGGCACCCAACCGACCGTGCCCAGCGCGACGACCGGTGCCGCCAGAACCGGGACGTCGGAATATACGCCCGCTTGAGCAACCATCGGCCGCGCTTCGTGCGTCTGAAGATCCCAATACGCTGTCGTGTTCGCTTGCCATATTCCGCTGAAATCGGGCTTACCCTCCGCCGTGCGCTTTAATTGTGGAGAGGTGACTCGAGAGGCTGTCGTCTGCGCTGCGGCAGAGGTCATGTTGGGGCGCGTGTTAATAACGACGAGAGTTGTGGCAATCACAAAGATCGCCTTGAATCTGCTTCGCATATTTTTTTCGATCAGCCGGGTGAGCTAGCCGCCGATACCGTCGGCTGACATATACGATTGCAGCGAGTCGAGCTGCTGGTGAAGCTCGTTGACCTTTTCCTCGAGCAGGCTGCGCATTGAGACGATGGCTTGAGGGCGACCCTGTTCGTCGACAACAGGTAAATGGCGGATGTGTTCCTGGACCATGATTCTCAAAGCTTCATCTCCAGTAGTGCGCATTGATATCGAATGCACATGGACCGTCATGACCTCTTCTACTGTTGTCTGTTTTGGGTCACGGCCTTCCAGTACGACACGCAGCATGACATCGCGTTCACTAAAAATGCCTGCGAGCCGATCGCCATCCACGACAACGACACTGCCAACCTTTGCGGAAGCCATGAGCTCGACAGCATCCTTGACGGTCGTCGTCCTCGACACGGTCAAAACCGATCTGCTGATTATCGCCATAGCTGTTGTTTCCTTTCTTTGTACGTAGCATTCTCCCAAATTCATAATTCGGATCAAATGCTTATCCTCGTGAACTTGTTTGCTTTTTAATTGCGCATCGACCAGGACAGCGGTAGAGTCGCGCCACAGAAATCCGTCAAAAAAACATCTGTTCGTGTCGTGCGTGTCTTTGAGAGCGCTGTGAGGAGTTCACCATGAAAATCCGACGTCTATTGTGCATCGTTTGTTTATCGCTTTTTGCTCCCATTGCGTTTGGGCAAACGGACCGCGGCACGATTACCGGCACCGTGTCCGATGCGACTGCCGCCGTGATACCCGGCGTCGCTATTGAGGCGAAGAACGTCCAAACGGGGGCTGTGTATCAAGCAGGATCTTCAGAGACTGGCAACTATACGCTCGCTCAGTTGCCGGCCGGGACTTATGAACTTTCGGCAGGTCTTCCTGGATTTAAGAAATTTGTTCGCTCCGGCGTGATGGTCTCTGTAGCAACCGTCCTACGTATTGATATCACGCTCTCCGTAGGTGCCGCCGATGAATCCGTGACGGTCGAGGAGGCAAGTCCGCTGCTGAAAACCGAAAGTGGTGAGGTCAGCCACAACATTGCTTATAGCAACGTCAACGAGCTTCCGGTCCTGACGCTTTCTTCATCCGTCGGCCAGGCGTCGACACTAGGAAACGTCCGAAATCCATTACAGGTTTTAAATCTCCTGCCGGGAGCAAGTTTCGCAAACGACAATCAACTGCGGGTTAATGGAATGCCTTCCGCGACGCAAGCCATCCGCATCGAGGGCCAGGACGCCACGAACGGCCGGCACCGGCAATACAACCAGGGTGTTCAGGCGAGTGTCGAGGCCATCCAGGAGGTCGCGGTTCAGACCAGCAACTATGCCGCGGAGTTCGGCCAGGCCGGTGGCGGTTATTTCAATTACACGATGAAGTCGGGCACAAACCAGTTTCACGGTGGAGTCTACGACTACATCGTGAATGAGGCGCTGAACGCCGGCACGCCATTCACCGACAGAATCAGCACCGGAGATCTCCGCAGAGCCGGAGAACACATCCGGAACGCTCAGCGAAAGAACGACTACGGATTCAGCATCGGTGGGCCGATTTGGTTGGGAAAGCTGTATGACGGCCACAACAAAAGTTTCTTCTTCTTCAATTTTGAGCAGTACCGCGAAACACAATTCATCAATACAGGAATTGCAACGGTTCCGACTCTCGCTTACCGAAGCGGCGATTTCAGTAGGGCCCTCCTGCCGCCACTCACCATTAGTGGACAACCGGCTGTGGATCCTCTGGGACGTCCCGTTTTGGGTAACGCGATTTACGACCCGAGAACCACAAAGCTCGCCGCAGACGGATCGCGAATTAGGGACCCGTTTCCGAACAACACGATTCCACAAGAGTTGATGGATCCGGTGGCACTAAGAATTCAGTCCATGATTCCGTTGCCGACCAACAATGATCTGGTTAACAACTATCAGATCCCCGGCTACAGCAACTTCAGGCATACGACGATCCCATCATTTAAGATCGACCATAACTTCAACCAGAAAAATCATCTCTCCTGGTACTTCCACCAGACCCACACGGTATCGCCGAATGCCAGTGGCTTCGCGCAGCCGTTCACCGACGCGATTTCACAGGACGAGATGACCTACATTACTCGTGTGAACTACGACCGCACAATCTCACCGACGACCATCCTGCACGTGGGCCTCGGTTACTTCCAATACAATTGGCCGCAGGTCCTGCCGGACTTTGATCAGAGCAAGCTCGGTTGGGCAAAAAATTATTACGTCGATATGTTCCCGAATATCGCGGGCATATTTAACGCCGGTAGAGGCGGCTTTTCGCCGGGTATGGGCCAGACCTTGCTTAACAAATACCTCAAAGATATCAAGCCCACCGCGAACACCAATCTCAGCATGGTCAAGGGCAACCATAGTTACAAACTGGGGGGCGAACTGATTATCGAGGGTTTTCCAACCGTGAGTTATTCGCGCGCGACGGGTGTTTACACGTTCTCGGCCCAGCAGAGCAGCCTGCCCTGGGAGGATGGCCAGCCGTTGAATGGTACGACGGGATTCGGTTATGCCAGCTTCTTGCTCGGCTATCCGAATTCGATAAACGCGGCATTGGTTACTAATGTGAGGTTGGGTAACCATTCCCTGGCGGCATACTTTCAAGACAGTTGGAAGGTCACGCGCAAGTTGACGCTCGAGTACGGTTTGCGTTACGACTTCGTCACACTACATAAAGAGCAGTACGGCCGCATGCAGAGCGCGGACTTCAAAAAACCGAACCCGCTCGCGGGGAACTTGCCTGGCTCGGTGATCTATGAAGC
>DATFXZ010000733.1:0-5439 GCA_035315305.1 Terriglobia bacterium
ATGTTGCCGCGCGGTTCCTCATATGTGACAGCGGTGTCGTCAAATGCGGAAAGCGCAAGTCGCATCGAACGGTTCAGTCGAGCTAAAGGTAGAAGACACCGGCTGACGACTGCCGGTCCCAGCTGCACGGAGGCAGTAGCCGGATCGCCGATATTTTGCAGCGCCGTCCCGGCTACGGCGACAGGCCGGCTTGGAGGCGCGGCGCCTTCCGGTTCAGGGCAGCTGACAGGCGTTCGAGTCACGTAAAATCCGGACTTCGGATGAGCCCGAATATATCCCTCACGTTCCAGCCACAGATAGCATTCGATCACGGTTCCGGCGCTGATCGAGTGCTGCTCGCGGAGTTGTCGAATCGATGGCAGCCGGTCACCGACTCGCAGCGTTCCCATACGTAACTGCCGTTCGAAACTTTTCGCCAGCCTCAGGTATTTGGGGTAATGCTCCGGACCCGTAGCCTGGGTTTGCGTTTGCACGCGTTGCATGGAGCCACTCTACCAGTTCCTCGAGCACCGGCACAGGCACACGTTGGCGAATCAATGAGTGGCACAGATTGATTATTGACGCTCGTGAACTACTGGGTAGACGGACGGGGTGGTCGCTCCACAATGCACAGTTCGGTGCGAGCGACCACCCCGTCTACGGCGCTAAGGTGAGCTTCGCCAAAATTTTCTTGATGCCGCAGCCACCCCTCCTCACCGAGGAGGGGAATGCCTTTCTTCACAGCTCTTCTTTTTTATTTCCGTAGCCGACGTTCTTTAGTGCTTCTTTGATCTCTTCGAGGGCGAGCGGGTCATCGATTGTCGCGGGTAGTTTGTACTCCTGACATTCGGCAATCTTTTGCATGGTGCCTCGAAGGATTTTTCCTGAACGCGTTTTTGGCAGCCGCTTAACGACAAGAGCAGTCTTGAATGCGGCCACCGGCCCGATTCTTTCCCGGATCATCGTCACACTTTCCTGAAGGATTGCGCCTTCTCTCGCCGGTTCTACACCTGATTTCAGAACAAGGAAGCCTAGCGGAACTTGCCCCTTCAAGCTGTCGGCGACTCCGACCACAGCACACTCCGCTACGTCAGGGTGTGACGCGAGGACCTCTTCGATCGCACCCGTTGAGAGGCGATGCCCGGCTACATTGATGACATCGTCTGTACGCGTCATCACGAAGACATAACCATCCTCATCAATGAAACCGGCATCCCCGGTTTTGTAGTAGCCGGGGAACTCCGAAAGATACGACTCCTGGTAGCGCGAATCAGCATTCCACAGCGTTGGGAGCGTTCCCGGCGGAAGAGGTAGTTCGCAGACGAGAGTTCCGATTTCTTTTGGTTTAGCGGGCTTTCCGGTTTCATTCAGGACCCCGACCCGCCAGCCGGGCAGTGGCTTTGTTGCTGAACCGGGCTTCACGGGCATTTGCCTCAAGCCAATAAAATTTGCGCAGATCGGCCAGCCGGTTTCGGTTTGCCACCAATGGTCGATGACAGGAACCCGAAGTAGACCTTCGGCCCAGCGAAGCGTATCCGGATCGAGACGCTCACCGGCAAGAAAGAGCGTTCGGAACTTTGAAAGGTTGTAGTTGCCAAGCAGGCGACCTTGCGGGTCTTCCCGTTTGATCGCTCGAAATGCAGTCGGCGCTGTGAACAGGCAGACCACACCGTGCTCTGATATCACGCGCCAGAACACTCCGGCATCTGGAGTGCCGACGGGCTTGCCTTCGAATAAGACTGTGGTACAACCGTGGATAAGCGGAGCGTAAACAATATAAGAATGTCCCACTACCCAACCGATGTCGGAAGCGGCCCAGTACACTTCTCCCGGTTGAACGCCATAAACGTTTGACATCGTCCAGTTGAGTGCAACAAGATGCCCACCGTTGTCGCGCACAATACCTTTCGGCTGCCCCGTTGTGCCGGAGGTGTAAAGGATATAAAGGGGGTCGGTCGCCGCGACAGGTACACAGTCATGAGGCGTCGCGTTCGACACGATCTCATCCCAATCGACATCTCTTCCCGGTCTCAGCTCCGCCTTGGCCATCGATCGCTGATAAACGACGCATCTGGCGGGCTTGTGTTTTGCAATGTTGATTGCGTTATCCACGAGCGGCTTGTAGGCGACGAGTCGTCCAGGCTCAATGCCGCAAGATGCAGTAAGCACAACCTTCGGTTTGGCATCATCGATCCGCGAAGCCAATTCAGGTGATGCAAAACCGCCGAAGACTACGGAATGGATCGCGCCAAGCCGGGCCGTCGCAAGCATTGCGATCACCGCCTCGGGAATCATCGGCATGTAGATGATGACGCGATCACCTTTTGACACACCGAGTGAGGCAAGCGCTCCCGCGCACTTGGCTACACGGGTCTGAAGATCCTGAAATGTGAAGGACTGCGTTCTTTGTGTGACAGGACTGTCGTAAATCAACCCGACCTGGCTACCTCGTCCTTTTTCGACGTGCCGATCAAGGGCGTTGTAGCACGTGTTCACTTCGCTGCCGGTAAACCAGCGATAGAACGGCTTGTTCGATTCGTCCAGGACTTTGTCCCATTTCTTGTACCAATGGATTTCTTCCGCAGCTTCGGCCCAGAAACTTACCGGGTCGTTGATGGAACGCGCGTAGACTTGGTCATAGAGGCTGGACATGCATGCACCGGTCTATGTTGCAGGCTCGATTCGCAGTAGCGCCGCGTCATCTTCTTCGGTTAACAAATACAACAGACCGTCCGGACCTTGACGCACGTCACGAATGCGCTGGCGCAGATCCGTCAACAATGATTCTCGGCGGAGTTCCTCGAACTTGGCATTAAAAACGATCCGTTCCAGATGTCCGGTGTAGTTGAGTTCTCCGACGCGCATGGAGCCGACGAATGCATTACCTTTCCATGCAGGAAACCGATCCCCGGAGTAAATGGTCAGTCCCGAAATACCGATCGACGGAAGCCAGACCACCAGCGGCTCCTCCATTCCTTCTTTCCAGGTGTGCTCGGAAACGCGCGGGCCGGGATAATTTCTGCCGTAACTGACCACCGGCCAGCCATAATTCCTGCCTGGCAGGATGATGTTGAGTTCGTCTCCGCCATTCGGGCCGTTCTCGTTTTCCCAAACAACTCCTGTTTCCGGATGAATCGCCAGTCCCAATGAATTGCGATGACCTAGAGAAAAGATCTCCGGCTTGTAACCTGATTTGCCGCCGAACGGATTATCCTGCGGAGGCGTCCCGTCATCCCGAAGTCGAAGGACTTTGCCGCCATGGCTCATCGGATCTTGAGCGCGTTGGTCGAACGTGCCTCCCACGGTCATGAACAGATTGCCATCCGGCGCAAAGACGATTCTCGATGCGGCTGCGCGGCCATCGTCTATCGAGTCGGCGACAAAAATATCGCGAAGATCAATAATCGCATGGCCGTCGAAGCGCCCACGCGCAAGCGCCGTTGTGACGCCTTTCTCGAGAGGTTTCGTATATGTGAGGTATACCAGCTTGTTTTCGGAGAACCGCGGATGCAGCGCAATGTCCATCAATCCGGATAATTGTTGCGCAAACACTTTCGGCGCGCCCGCTACGGGATTCGGATCGACCACGCCGTCCTTGATCAATCGAATGCGCCCGGCGCGTTCCGTCACCAGAATCGATCCATCGGGCAGGAACGCAAAACCCCAAGGATGAGACAGTCCCTTCGTGACTACCACCACGCGAATTTTGTGCTGTTCAGCCGTGTCGAACGTGAAAGGTCCATCACCGAAAGGCTGCCGGGGTATTGTTGGTGCACCGCGCTGCTGGGCAACGGCCGTCACAGCAAGACTAAGTGCAAAGACGATAACGACACCGCGCATTCCGAATCTCCCTTCCATAGTTGGTTTGGCGCCAGATTATATCCCCAGTCCCGTTCCTAGCCGGCCAACGAGATCTGACAAATGTTCAATTCCTCAATACTCAATTCCTATCGGAAGAAGCGCTCGTAGCCTCGGCTGGTCCCGTCGGATAAGAATTGGGTAATTCGGAATTGAGCATTTGTCCGATCTTCTCCTGAGCAATCTTTCAAATAAACGACTTCGGCCGTCTCTTGTGCCATTCGGTCGCTTGTTCATACGCGTGTGCAAGTGAGATCACCGTAGACTCTGCGAAGTGAGCACCGCTGATCTGAAGACCGATGGGCAGGCCGGAAGAAGTGAAGCCGCACGGCACGGAGATCGTGGGCAGGCCATAAATATCAAATGCTGCCGTATTGACAAGGCCCCCACCGCCTGCCGGTCCACCTCGCCCGGCGTTTCCTGCCGGTTGTGGAGGCACGATAAGTGCGGCCGGAGTGCGTTGTGTTGGCGTGACAAGGACGTCCACATTCGCGAACACCTTCTTGATATCGCGCCGGACCACATCCAGTTGATGACGGGCTTGCGCGTAGGCGGCCGGCTTACCGTTCCCTGCGGCTTGAATCAGATTGCGCGTCGCGTCCTGGTAGAGTTCCGGTGTCTTTGTAATCCACGGCGTGTGATACGCGTAGATTTCCGGATTCCAAACGTCAGCGATGTTTCCAGTGGCAGGAATCTGTACGTCCTGGACACTCGCGGTAAGCTTGCGAATCACATCGATGGCGGCCTCGACTGCTTTCGCGATTTCAGGATCGACATTATCGAAGAATGGTATGCGTGGAACGCCAACGCGAAACTTCGCGACCGCCATGCGTATCGCGCGGCTGTAGTCCGGAACGGGAACATCGACTGAGGTGGGTTCCAGTTCGTCGTAGCCGGCAACAACCCCTAACATTAATGCGGCATCTTCCACGGTCTTGCACATCGGACCGACATGGTCCAACGTCCATGACATTGGAATCACCCCGCGATTACTTACCCGGCCATACGTGGGTTTAAATCCGACGATACCGCAATGAGAGGCCGGAATGCGGATGGACCCGCCTGTGTCCGTACCTAAAGCTCCGATGCAAAGATCTGCTGCGATCGCAGCGGCGGAACCACCAGAGGACCCTCCAGGCACGTGAGCAAGGTTCCACGGATTGTGCACCGGGCCAAAGTATGTAACGGCCGAAGTTCCACCGAGCGCAAACTCATGTAGGTTCAGTTTGCCGAGAAGAATGGCGCCGGCCTTCTTCAAACGCACGACGACTTCCGCGTCCTCAGTCGGCACACGATCTTTGAAAACGCCGCTTGCGGCTGTCGTTCGGATTCCGGCTGTATCGATGTTGTCCTTGAGGGCAATCGGAATCCCGTGCAACGGACCGCGCCACTTGCCGCTCTTTTGCTCAGCGTCCATTTCTCGCGCCGTTGCGAGCGCTTGCTCCCGCGTAATGGTAATGAACGCGTTAATGGTCTTATTGTATTTGTCGATTCGATTGAGACATGCCTGTGTGAGATCAACCGGTGATGCGTCACGGCGCCGAAGCAGGCCGGATGCTTCCTTCAACGTCAATGCAGCCAAATCTGCCGGAGCCGCAGCCG